>JACCQW010000238.1 GCA_013813955.1 Solirubrobacterales bacterium | reverse complement strand
CGCCCTCCGAGCGGCCGATCCAGTGGCGCTGCATCGTCTTGACGTGCTCGGGCCAGTGGATCGTGTCGAGGCCCTCCAGCAGGCGGTCGGCGTAGTCGGTGATGCGGAAGAACCACTGCTCGAGCTGGCGGACCTCGACGAGCGCGCCGGAGCGCTCACCGCGGCCGTCGACGACCTGCTCGTTGGCCAGCACCGTCTCCTCGACGGGGTCCCAGTTGACCGCCGCATCGCGCTGGTAGGCCAGCCCGCGCTTGAAGAGCTCGAGGAAGATCCACTGCGTCCAGCGGTAGTAGCGCGGCTCGTGGGTACCGAACTCGCGCGTCCAGTCGATCGAGATCCCCCACTCGCGGAACTGGCGCTGAAAGGAGGCGATCGCCGCGTCGGTCGACTCGCGCGGGTGCCGGCCGGTCCTGATCGCGTGGTTCTCGGCGGGCAGGCCGAAGGCGTCGTAGCCCATCGGGTGCAGCACGCGCCGGCCGGTGCGCCGATGGAAGTGCGCGACCGCGTCGCCCACCGAGTAGGTCTTCAGGTGTCCGATGTGCGGCTCGCCCGAGGGGTAGGGCAGCATCTCCAGCACGTAGGAGGTCGGCCGGTCGTCGACCTCGTCGTTGGAGACCTCCCACGTGCGCTCCTGCGCCCAGACCCGCTGCCAGCGGGGCTCGATCTCGGAGGGGTCGAACCGGCGCTCGTCCATGAGCCCCCGGGCGCCGCTAGGCCGGCTGGGGCTGGGAGACGCCGGCGGCGTCGGCCAGGGCGGCGGCCTTGTCCGTGCTCTCCCAGGTGAAGTCAGGGTCGTCGCGCCCGAAGTGGCCGTAGGCGGCGGTCTTCTGGTAGATCGGCCGGTGCAGGTCGAGCTCCTGGCGGAAGGAGCCCGGACGCAGGTCGAAGTGCTCGCTGACCAGCGCGGCGATCCGCCCGCGGCCGATCTTCTCGGTCCCGAACGTCTCGACCATCACCGACACCGGATGCGCGACGCCGATCGCGTAGGCGACCTGCACCTCCGCACGGTCGGCCAGCCCCGCCGCGACCAGGTTCTTGGCCACCCACCGCGCCGCGTACGCGGCGGAGCGATCGACCTTCGACGGGTCCTTGCCGCTGAACGCGCCGCCGCCGTGACGGGCCATGCCGCCGTAGGTGTCGACGATGATCTTGCGCCCGGTCAGCCCGGCGTCGCCGACCGGGCCGCCGATCACGAACCGGCCCGTCGGGTTGACCAGGAAGTCGCGGCGCAGCGCGCTCGCGTCGTACATGTCCTCGGGGAGGACCGGCACGACGACGTGCTCCCACAGGTCGTCGAGGATCTGCTCGCGCGTCGCGCTCTCCGCATGCTGGGTGGAGATCAGCAGCTTCTCGATCGTCGCCGGCCGGCCGTCGACGTAGCGCACCGACACCTGCGTCTTGCCGTCGGGGCGCAGGTAGCCCAGCGACCGGTCGTGGCGCACGGCGGCCAGCCGCTTGGCCAGCTGATGGGCCAGCGAGATCGGCAGCGGCATGAGCTCGTCGGTCTCGTTGGTCGCGTAGCCGAACATCATCCCCTGATCGCCCGCGCCGGCGATGTCCAGCTCGTCGTCGTCGGAGGGATCGGTCTGCGTCTCGTAGGATTTGTCGACGCCCAGCGCGATGTCCGGCGACTGCTTGTCGATCGCGTTGAGCACCGCGCACGAGTCGGCGCTGAAGCCCAGGTCCGCGTCGACGTAGCCGATGTTGCGAACGGTCTTGCGCGCGATCTCCTGGATGTCGACGTAGGTCTCCGTGGAGATCTCGCCCGACACGACGACGAGCCCCGTGTTCACCAGCGTTTCGCACGCCACGCGACCGGTCGGATCGTCGCGCATGACGGCGTCCAGCACGCCGTCGGAGATCTGGTCGGCGATCTTGTCCGGGTGGCCTTCGGTGACGGACTCGGACGTGAAGAGGTACTCGTTGTCGGCGAAGTTGGTCATGCGGGCAGGCTACCGGCCCTCGCCGCGCCGGGACTTGCGCTCGACGAAGTCGATGATCACCGGAACGCCGTCCAGGCCGAAGCGGGCGCGCAGCCGGTTCTCCACGAAGTACGCGTAGTCGCGCGTGACGCGCGTGCGCGAGTTGACCTGGATGGCGAAGCGCGGCGGGCGCTCGCCGATCTGGGCGGCGTAGATGAGCTTGAGGCGGTGCCCCTGCTTCGCGGGCGGCTGGCGAGCCTGCACGACCTCGCCGAGGAAGCGGTTGAGCTGGGGGGTGGGGATGCGGTTGGCCATCCGGTCGCCGAGCACGATCACCTCGCGCAGCAGGCGCTCGACGTTGCGGCCCGTCAGCGCGCTGGCCGTCAGCACGCGCGGGCGCAGGCGCAGCTTGCGCGTGGCCTTCGCGCGCTCGTGGTCGAGATCGGCCTCGGCCATCTCCGCGGTGTCCCACTTGTTGAGCACGAGCGCCGTGGCGCAGCCCGACTGCATCGCCAGCTCGGCCACGCGCAGGTCCTGCGCGGTGACGCCGTCGTTGGCGTCGCAGACGACGAGCGCGACGTCGGCGCGCTCGGCGGCCCGCTGGGAGCGCAGCACCGTGTAGTACTCGACGGACTCCGAGACCTTCGACTGGCGGCGCATCCCGGCGGTGTCGACGACGACCAGCCGCCGGCCGTCGACCTCCAGCGGCAGGTCGATCGCGTCGCGGGTCGTGCCCGCGACCTCGGACACGATCACGCGCTCGGCGCCCATGAAGCGGTTGACCAGCGAGGACTTGCCGACGTTCGGGCGCCCGATCACCGCCAGCCGGACGACGTTGTTGTCCTCCTCGTCGTCGTCCTCGGGGAGCAGCGCCACGAGGCGGTCGAGCAGGTCGCCGGTGCCCAGGCCCTGAGCGGCGGAGACCGCCATCGGATCGCCCAGCCCGAGGCGGTGCGCCTCGGCGGCGAGCGGGATGTCACCGACGGCGTCGATCTTGTTGGCGGCGATCACGACCGGCAGCTGCGAGCGGCGCAGCAGGTCGGCCATCTCCTCGTCGCCGGGGCGCAGGCCCGCCTTGGCGTCGAAGACGAACAGCGCGACCTGCGCGTCGGCCAGCGCGGCGCGGGCCTGGTCGCGGATCGACCCCGAGATCGGATCGGGGTCCTGCTGATCCATGCCGCCCGTGTCGATCAGCGTGAAGCGCCGCCCGTTCCACTCCGTGGAGATCTCCTTGCGGTCGCGCGTGATGCCTGGGCGCTCGTGCACCACCGCCTCGCGCGAGTTGGTCAGGCGGTTGACCAGCGAGGACTTGCCGACGTTCGGATAGCCGACGACCGCGACCTTCATCGCTCTCCCGCCAGCGCGACGATGTGCGCGACGACCTCCTCGCGGGTGCGCCCGGTGGTGTCGACCTCGACCGCGTCCGGCGCGGCGGCCAGCGGCGAGTGCTCGCGCGTGGCGTCGCGGGCGTCGCGCACCGTCTGCTCGCGCAGCACCTGGCCCGCGTCGGCGCCGATCTGGACCGCCCGGCGGTGCGCGCGCTCCTGCGGGCTGGCGGTCAGAAAGACCTTCAGCTCGGCGCCGGGGGCGACGACCGTCCCGATATCACGCCCCTCGGCGACGTAGTCCCCGGAGGCGATGAGCTCGCGCTGCATGGCCACGAGCGCCTCGCGGACCTCCGGGCGCGCGGCCACCTCCGAGGCGCGCTCGGAGACCTCCGGCGCGCGGATCGCCGTGGAGACGTCCTCGCCCTCCAGGGTGATGCGCTCGCCGAGGCCGATCGCGGCGCCCAGCGGATCGGGGTGGCCGCGCAGCTCGGCGAGCGCGACGCAGCGGTACATCGCCCCGCTGTCGAGGTAGGTGAAGCCCAGCGCGGCCGCGACGGCCCGCGCGACGGTGGACTTGCCCGCGCCGGCGGGTCCGTCGATGGCGATCAGCATCGCGCAGGAGGATAGGGTCGGCGCGCCTTCGCACGGCTGGGCGCGCGGGTCGCGGGCTCCTGAGCTTCAGGCCAGGGCGCCGAGGTCGCCCATGAAGCCGGGATAGGAGACGTCGGCGGCGTCCATCCCGACGACCTCGACGCCCTCCCGGGAGGCCAGCCCGGCGACCGCGCCGAGCATCGCCAGGCGGTGGTCGCCGCCCGAGTCGATCCGACCGCCGCGCAGGCCGCCGGTGCCCGTCACCGCGAAGCCGTCCGCGGTCGCCTCGATCTCGGCGCCCAACCCGCGCAGCCCTTCCACGACGCCGGCGATGCGGTCGGACTCCTTGACGCGCAGCTCCTGCGCGCCGCGCACCAGGGTCTCGCCCTCGGCGAAGCAGCCCAGCAGCGCGACGAGCGGCAGCTCGTCGATGGCCAGCGGCACCTCGTCGGCCTCCACCACCGTGCCGACGAGCGGGCCGGCGGTCACGTCGAGGTCGGTGAGCGGCTCCGTCGGGACGATCTCGTCATCGAGGTGCTCCTCCAGGTCGCCGACGACGATCGCGCCCATGCGCTCGAGGATCCGCAGGTAGCCCGTGCGCGTCCAGTTGACGCCGACGTCGCGGATGAGCAGCCGCGACCGGGGGACGACCACGCCGGCGGCGATCGTGAACGCCGCGGAGGACAGGTCGCCCGGGACGTGGATCGGACCGGGCTCGAGCTCGTCGGCGTTGGTCACCGTGACGTGGCGCCCGTTGCGGTGCACCCCGACGCCGGCGGCGGCCAGCATCCGCTCCGTGTGGTCGCGGCTGGGCGCGGGCTCGCTGACCGTGGTCGCCCCGTCGGCGGCCAGGCCCGCGAGCAGCACGCACGACTTGACCTGCGCGCTGGCCACCGGCAGGTCGTAGGCGATCGAGCGCAACCGCGCGCCGCGCACGACGAACGGCGGGTAGCGCCCCTGGGTGGGATCGAGCTCGGCGCCCATGAGGCGCAGCGGCTCGGCGATCCGGTCCACCGGGCGCCGCCGGATCGAGTCGTCACCGTCCAGCGTGAACGCGCGGCCCGCCTGGGCGGCCAGCCAGCCAGGCAGCAGGCGCATCAGCGTCCCGGCGTTGCCGACGTCGATCGGCCCGTGGGTCTCGCGCGCCTCGCGCAGGCCGACGCCGCGCACGACGATCTCCTCGTCGTGCACCTCCACGAGCGCTCCGAGCTCGCGGATGGCCCGCAGCGTCGAGTGGGTATCGGCGGCGCGCAGGTAGTTGGTGATGCGCACCGGCTCGGCCGCCATCGCCCCCACCAGCGCCGCGCGATGGGAGATCGACTTGTCCGGCGGCGCGACGATCGTGCCGCGCAGGCGGTGGGCGGGATCGAAGCGGACGGAGGCGCCGCGGTTCACGCGTCCGGCCTTCCGACCCCGTGGCCCAGGCCCGCGATCAGCTCGGTCGCTCGCTGCGCGTCGCTCTCCGAGACCCAGAGGGCCACGACGCCGGTGCGGTTGTCGGGCTCGGGGGCGAGCGACATGTCGGAGATGTTGATGGCGGCCTGGCCGAGGGTCAGCGCGAGCTGCGCGACCACCCCCGGGCGGTTGGGCAGCGCCACCCGTATCTCGCACTGGGCGGACCCGCTCACGCCCGCCTCGAGCAGGGCGCGGCGCTGCTCGGCGGCGGCGGCCTGCCAGCCGGCGAGGTCGTCGTCGCCGAGCCGCCGGCGCACGGCGCAAAGGCGCGCGATCAGGCCGTCTATCTCGGTGCCGAGGGCGTCGCGATTGGCCCGGTAGATCTGTGCCCACAGCTCCGGGTTGGCGCCTGCCACGCGAGTCGCGTCGCGAAAGCTCGGGCCGGTGGCCGGCATCCGCTCCCCGCCCAGCGCGTCGGCGACCTGAGCTACGAGGAGGTTGGCCACGACGTGGGGCAGGTGCGAGACGGCGGCCATCAGGCGGTCGTGGTCGGCGGAGGCGATCGCGGTGGGCGCGGCGCCCAGGCCGGCAACGAATCGCGCGAGGCGCTCGTAGAGCACGCCGGGCGTCTGCTCACGCGGCGTCAGGTACCAGGTGGCGCCCTCGAAGAGGTCCTCGCGGGCGTGCGCCACCCCCGCCGCCTCCGCGCCGGCCAGCGGGTGACCGCCGATGAAGGGCTCCGCGCCGATCGCCTGCACCAGCGCGTGCTTCGTGGAGCCGACATCGGTCACCACCGCGCCGGGCAGCGCGGCGCACAGCCCGCCGACCGTCGCGGGGAGGGCGTCCACCGGCACCGCGGCGACCGCGACGTCGAAGCC
>JACCQW010000070.1 GCA_013813955.1 Solirubrobacterales bacterium | reverse complement strand
GTCCTTGGCCATGCCCCGGGCGAGGACGCCATCGACCGCCGCGGGCAGGCCGGGCGCGATCTCCGAGGCGCGCGGCGGGTCGCTCTCCACGTGCTGGCGGGCCTGGGCCGCGGGATGCTCGGCTGTGAAGGGGCGCTGCCCGGTGAGCAGCTCGTGCGCCACGACGGCGAGCGCGTAGCGGTCGCTCGCAGCGGTCGCCGGGCGACCGAGCGCCTGCTCGGGCGAGAGGTAGGCCGCGGTGCCCAGGACCTGACCGGTCTGGGTCATCTGCGTGTCGTCGGCCAGGCGCGCGATGCCGAAGTCGCCGACCGCCAGGCGCCCGCGGACGTCCAGCAGCAGGTTGGCGGGCTTGACGTCGCGGTGCACGATCTGCGCCGCGTGCGCCACCTCGAGCCCCGTGGCCGCCTCGCACAGCCAGCGCAGCGCGGTCGCCCGGTCGATCGCCTCGCCGCCGCCCTCGCGCGCCGCGCGCAGCCGGTCGGCCACCGTCCCGCCCGCGAAGTGCTCCATGACCATGAACGCGCGGTCGTCGTGCTCCCCGATGTCGTAGATCGTGACGATGTGGGGGTGGTCGGAGACCTGGGCCGCGGTCCGCGCCTCGCGCTGGAAGCGCGCGCGGGCGCTCTCGTCGGCGGCGAACTGGGCGCCCAGCACCTTCACGGCGACGATGCGCCCAAGCAGCCCGTCCTCCGCCTCCCACACCGACGCCATGCCGCCGTCGGCGATGTGGCGCGTGACCGTGTAGCGCTCGGGCAGCTCGATCCGGGGGGCCGTGGGCACCCGTCCGACGATACCCGCCGATCATGGGTCCCCAACCCCGGCTACACTGCCCGATCCATGGCAAAGGTGTGTCACAGCTGCGGGAAGGGTCCGGCCTTCGGCAACAGCCGCAGCCACTCGATGGTCGCCACCAGGCGGCGCTTCGACCCCAATCTGCAGAAGGTGCGGGTCCTCGTGGGCGCGGCACCGCGGCGGGTGTACGTCTGCACTCGCTGCCTCAAGGCCGGCAAGGTCACCAAGGCCGTCTAGGACGCCGGCGGCCGCCGGTGCCCGATCCCAGCCTCGTCCGCTTCCGCGCCGTCGTCGAGGGCGCGCTCGCGCACCTGGAGTCGCGCCGCCAGGAGATCAACGACCTGAACGTCTTCCCGGTCGCCGACGGCGACACGGGCGACAACATGGCGCTGACCCTGCGGGCGGTGCTCGCCGAGGTCGACCGCCTGGCCGCCGACGAGGGGCGCCTGATCGACGACATCGGCCGCGACGAGATCGTCGACTCCGTAGCTCGCGCCGCCCTGCTGGGGGCGCGCGGCAACAGCGGGGTCATCCTCTCCCAGCTCATCCGCGGCGCCGCCGAGGAGCTCGTCAGCCGGCCCGGCGAGCTCGTCGACCCGGTACTGGTCGGCTCGGCGATGGCGCGGGCGGCCGACCGCGCCTACGCCTCCGTGCGCGAGCCCGCGGAGGGGACCATCCTCACGGTCATACGCGAGATGGCGGCCCGGATCGCCACCGAGCTCGCGCACATGGGCGACACGCGCCTGGGCGCGGAGGGCGATCCCACCGTGCAGAACGCGATGATCGCCGACATCCTCGAGCGCGCCCTGCAGACCGGCGAGGACTCGGTGCGCCGCGGCCCCGACCTGCTGCCCGTCCTGCGCGAGAGCGGCGTGGTGGACGCCGGCGGCCACGCTGTCGTGGTGATCTTCGCGGGCATCGTGGCCGCGCTGCGCGGCACCGAGCCGCCCGCCGTCCAGCGCCATGCGCCCGCCCGGGTGAGCCATCCCGAGCACAGCTCCTCGACCTTCCGCTACTGCACGAACTTCGCGGTCACCGGCCGCGACCTCGAATCCTCGCGCTGGCTGGCGCCGCTGGAGGAGCTCGGCGACTCGGTGCTGGTGGTCGGCGACGCCGTCACGCTGAAGGTCCATCTGCACACCGACGCGCCCGAGCGGGCGACGGCGTTGTTCGGCGGGGCGGGGGAGCTCTCCCACCTGGATGTCGCCGACATGCACGCACAGGTCGACGAGCGCGCCCGGCGGCTGTCGGGCAACGGCGACCACCGGCCGGAGAACGGCGCCCACGGGCCCGGTCCCACCGTGACGCAGCAGCGCTGCGGTGCGCTGGCCGTCGTCGCCGGCGGGGGCATGCGCGCGCTCTATGAGAGCCTCGGCGTGCACTGCCTGGACGGCGGCGCGACCCTGAACCCGTCGACCTACGAACTGCTCGCCGGCATTCACGACGTCCCCGCCGAGGAGGTCATCGTGCTGCCCAACTCGCCCAACGTCTTCATGGCCGCCGAGCGTGCGGCCGAGCTCTCCGAGAAGCTCGTGTGCGTTGCGGACGCGCGCTGCCAGCAGGCGGGCCTGGCCGCCGCGGTGGCGCTGGACCCCGCGCGCTCGGCGGCGGAGAACGCCGCCGCCGTCGAGGAGGCGC
>JACCQW010000059.1 GCA_013813955.1 Solirubrobacterales bacterium | reverse complement strand
CATCTCCACGAGGCGCTCGTCGGGCGAGGTGCCGCTGACGACGAGGCCGGCGGCCTCCAGGCGCTTGCGCAGGAAGAGGTTGACCTCGTAGCGGTGGCGGTGGCGCTCGTAGACGACCGCCTCGCCGTACAGCTCGCGCGCCCGCGTGCCCTCGTGGATCTTGATCGGGTCCGCGCCCAGGCGCATCGTCCCGCCGAGGTCGGAGACCTCCTTCTGCTCGGGCAGCAGGTCGATGACCGGATGCGGGGTCTCGGGATCGAACTCGGTCGAGTTGGCGCCGTCCATCCCCGCGACGTGGCGCGCGAACTCGGCCACCGCGATCTGCATGCCCAGGCAGATGCCGAGGTAGGGGATGCCGGACTCGCGGGCGACCTGGGCGGCGCGGATCTTGCCCTCCACCCCGCGCCCGCCGAAGCCGCCGGGGATGAGGACCCCGTCCGCGGTGCTTAGCCGCTCGTGCGAGGCCTCCTCGCTCTGGAGCGTCTCGGAGTCCACCCAGTCGATCTCGATCCGGCACCCGTGCATGAACCCCGCGTGGCGCAGCGCCTCGGAGACCGACAAGTAGGCGTCCTGGAGCTTGACGTACTTGCCGACGAGCGCGATGCGCACCGACTCGGTGGCCTCGTCCGCGCGCCGGGTGAACGACTCCCACCCCGTGAGGTCGGGCGGGTCGGGCTGCAGGCCGAAGTGCTCGCAGATGATCTCGTCGACGCCCTCCTCATGGAACCACAGCGGCACCTTGTAGATGTTGTCGACGTCCTTGGCGCTGACCACGGCGCCGATCGGCAGCGAGGCGAAGAGGGCGATCTTCTTGCGGATGTCGGTGCCCAGCTCGCCCTCTGAGCGGCACAGCAGCATGTCGGGCTGGATGCCGATGCGCCGCAGCTCGTTGACCGAGTGCTGCGTGGGCTTGGTCTTCAGCTCGCCCGCGTGGCCGATGTAGGGCACGAGCGTGAGATGGATGAACATGCAGTCGCGCCGGCCGACGTCGACCGGGAACTGGCGGATGGCCTCCAGGAACGGCAGCGACTCGATGTCGCCAACCGTGCCGCCGATCTCGGTGATGACGATGTCGACGTCCTGCGTCTCGGCGATCAGGAGCACGCGCTGCTTGATCTCGTCGGTGATGTGCGGGACCACCTGCACGGTGCCGCCGAGGTAATCTCCGCGGCGCTCTCGGCGGATCACCGAGTTGTAGATGCCGCCGGCGGTGACGTTGGATGCGCGCGACGTGTTCGAGTCCGTGTAGCGCTCGTAGTGGCCGAGGTCGAGGTCGGTCTCCGCTCCGTCCTCGGTCACGAACACCTCGCCGTGCTGATAGGGCGACATCGTGCCGGGGTCGACGTTGATGTAGGGATCGAACTTCTGCAGGCCCACGGTGAGGCCCCGGGCGACGAGCAGGCGCCCGATCGAGGCCGCGGCGATGCCCTTGCCCAGCGACGAGACGACGCCCCCGGTGATGAAGATGAAGCGCGTCTGGCGGTCGGTGTGCGTCATGCGGGTCTCCCGAATGAGTCTAGGTGACGAAGTACGGGCGTCCGTTCCACGAACGCGGAAATTGAGCGGAATTCCCCGTAGGCGGTGATCGCCGCCAGCAGGACGAGGGCGATGGCCTGACCCGTGGTGTCGAGCGTGAGGACGAGCCACAGCCCGGCCAGGGCCCCGATGAGGTTCGAGCCCGTGTCGCCCAGCATCGCCCGCTCGCGCACGTCGTACAGGCCGGCGACGAGCACCGGTGCCGCGAAGAGCCCCAGCGCGGCCAGCGGCCCGGCGTCCAGCGAGCCCAGCGTGAGCCCGGCGCCCAGCAGCACGAAGGCCTTCACCGAGCGGCCCGGGCGCAGGTCGAGGAGGTTGAACAGGTTCGTGGCCAGGACGAGGACGGCCGCGGCGAGCAGGAACGCCCCGTCGCCCACCGCCAGGCCGGAGGCCACGAGCAGCGCCAGGCCCAGCGTGCCGACCGCCTTCAGCGCGCCGGTGGAGAAGCCGCCGCGCAGCACCGCGGCGCCGTGTCCGCGCCAGCCGCGGGAGGGGCCCGAGAGGGTGTCGTCGATCAGGCCCAGCACCGCGACGCCCGTGACGAAGATCAGGACCGCCGCGAGGTCGTCGGGGAGCACCTTGCCGTCCACGAAGCGGGCCAGCAGCGCGACCGGGACCAGCGCGGCGAAGGCCGCGGCGGGCACGAGCGCCCCGAACGGGAACGCCAGCGCGCGGCCCCGGTAGTTCTCCCTGGTGAAGCCGCCGTCACCCATGCCGCGGGCCAGCGGCGAAGCCAGCGCCGCCGCGGCTAGGAGGGCGATGGCGAACGGCAGCGCTTGCACCAGAGCAAGGTACCCCCGGTCCCGGACGGGCCGCGTCGCGTTCAGGGCCCCGCGACGCCGCCGACGACCGGCGGCAGCAGCGCCTGGGCGCTGTCCTTGGTGCCGAACGCGCCGTCGGCGCCCGCCAGCGCGAACACCAGCGCCGCGCGGCCCGCGGCCTCGTTGACGTTGTCGACGCTCGACAGGTCGCGCTCGCGGTACCACGAGATCTGCGAGGGATCGGTGGTCTGCCGCTCGATGCCGACGGTCGAGACCCCCGCGTCGACAAAGCCGCGAGCGAGCCCGTCCTCGAGCGCGTTGGCGCGGTCGGCCGCCGCCTCGTCCTCCGGTTCGCCCGGCGAGCGCATCAGCACGACGCCGTCCAGGCCGCCGAACTCCCCGCTCAGCGACCGCAGCAGGGCGGTGCGCACCTCTTCGATCAGGCGCCCGCCCTCGACCATCTGGATCGCCGCGCGCCGCCCGAAGTCGTCGAGCAGGTCCTCGTCGCGGTCCAGCGCGGCGTAGCGGGTGCCGCCCGCCCGGCCGGCGATCTCCTCCGGGTCGACGCTCTCGCGGACCACCGCGACGAGCTCGACCTCTGCGCCGGTCGGCTCGAGCGCCTCGCGGACACTGCGGACCGTCTCGGGCGCTTCGTCGCCGAGCAGGACGATCCCGATGCTGCGCCCCCGCAGCTGACCGCCGGTGAGGATCGGCAGGGCCTCGTCGATGAAGTTGCGCGCCTCGGCGGCGTCGGTGCGCGCGTCGTCGCGCTCGCCGTTGGCCTGGCGGACGTCGTCGCGCAGCGATTCGCGCACGTCGTCCTTGGCCGAGGAGACGAGCTCCTCGTCGCCGATCGCCACCCCCAGCAGCAGGCCCACGGCCAGCGCGATGAAGACGGCCATCAGCGACAGCGCGTGGTAGCGGAAGTCGAACATGGGCAGCTAAGGGTGGCGGTTGGCGACCCCGGGCGCCTACTCGATCCCGAGGATGACCTCGAGCTTGAGCCACAGCAGCTCGGCCACGTCGCGCAGGGCGGGCGTCAGCACGACGATCGCGGCGAGGCACAGCAGCCCGGCCAGCGCCACGAGGACCAGGGGGGCCGATCCGGGCTGTGGGCGGTACAGGCGGCTGACCCCCTTGGCGTCGACGAGGATCTCCCCCAGCCGCAGGCGCGTCAGGAACGTGGAGGACATCCCGCGCCGGTTCTTGTCGAGGAACTCGACGAGGTTGAACTGCGAGCCAACGGAGACGATCAGCTCGGCGCCCTTCTCGGCCGCGATGATCATCGCGACGTCCTGGCTCGTGCCCGGGGCGGGGACGAGCTTGTAGCGCAGCTCGAGCGATTCGAGATGCTCGCGGCCCGGTGCGCGCCCGTCGGGGTAGGCGTGCACCACGAGCTCTGCGCCGCAGCGCAGCGTGCGCTCCGTGGCCGAGTCCATGTCCCCGACGATCATGTCGGGCATGAAGCCCTCCTCGATGATGGCGTTGGCACCTCCGTCGACGGCCACGAGCACCGGCTTGACGTCGCGGATGTAGGGCCGCAGCGCGCGCAGGTCCTCCTGATGATGGACGCCGCGCACCACGATGAGCGCCGGCCGGTCGCGGAAGTCGGTGTCGAAGCGCGGCAGCTCGATGCGCCCGGACAGCAGCTCGCGCTCCTCGAGCATGTGCTCGATCGTGTTGTGCGCGAAGGCCTCGAGCGCATCGCCGATCTCGCGGCGGCGCTCGTCGTTGGCGGCGCGCACCGCCTCGGGCTCCTGCACCGTGCCGCGCGCCACGACGTCGCCGCCGCGCAGCACCGCGCCGGCGCGGACGGTGATCTGCTCGCCGTCCTTGAGCCGGTCGAAGACGTCGTCGCCCGAGAGGTCGACGAGGTGTACCCCGGCCTGCACGAGCAGCAGCGGGCCCATATTCGGGTACGAGCCGGTCGAGGAGGGGCGGCAGTTCAGGACACCGACGACGCCACGGGCGATCAGGTCCTCCGCCGAGACCCGGTCGAGGTCGCGGTGGTCGAGGACCGCGACGGCGCCGGGACGCAGCGTCTTGACCAGCAGCTTCGTGCGGCGACCGAGCCGTGCGGGCCCGGACACCTCTCTGGCGACGGCGACGGCCATCCCGCGGAGTCTAGGCGGGCGCTGCTAGCGTGAGCGCGGTCGTGCTGCCCGGACTCGCACAGGTCTCCCGGCGCGAGCTGGCTTCGGTCTGCGGCGAGGACCCCGGCTTCTTCTGCCGGGAGGTCCTCGAGTCCACCGAGGACCGCACGCTGGCCGAGATCGCGGACTTCGTCATCGGCAAGCCGCTGACGATCCTGGCGATCCTGCTCGGCGCGTTCGTGGTCAACCGGCTCATACGCCGGACGGTAAAGGGCGGGCTGCGCACCATGCACTCCGGCGCGGTCCGCGAGGGGATGGGCGCGATGCGCCGGCGGACCCCCGCGGCGCTGCTGGAGACCCAGGTCACGACCCTGCGCGCCGAGCAGCGCATCACCGCGCTGACCGACGTGCTGCGCAGCATCGTGAGCTTCGTCGTCTTCCTGATCGCGGGCTTTCTCATCCTCGGGGAGATCGGGATCGAGCTCGGCCCGCTGCTGGCCGGCGCGGGCATCCTCGGCGTCGCGCTGGGCTTCGGCTCGCAGTCGCTGGTCAAGGACTTCCTGTCGGGCCTGTTCATCCTCGTCGAGGACCAGTTCGGCGTCGGCGACATCGTCGACCTCGATCAAGAGACGGCGGGCACCGTCGAGGCGGTGTCGCTGCGCACGACCCGACTGCGTGCGGTCGACGGCACCGTCTGGCACGTGCCCAACGGCGAGATCCGGCGGGTGGGCAACAAGAGCCAGCACTGGTCGCGGGCCCTGCTGGACGTCGAGGTCGCCTACGACACCGATATCGAGCACGCCAGCGGCGTGATCAAGCGGGTGGCCGACGAGGTGTGGCACGAGCGCGACGACGTGCTGGAGGAGCCGGCGGTGTGGGGCGTGGAGAATCTCGGCCCCAACTCGATCGTGATCCGCCTCGTGGTCAAGACGCGGCCGTCGGAGCAGTACGACGTCAGCCGCGTGCTGCGCCTGCGCATCAAGAACGCCTTCGACGAGGAGGGGATCGAGATCCCGTTCCCCCAGCAGACCGTGTGGAACCGAGAGGTCCCCGCGCCCGAGCCGGCGGGCGGCGCGACGCGATCCCCGAGCCCCGGGAGCTAGGCGGCCTTCAGCAGCTCCTCGGCGTGGCGGCGCGCGGCGCCGTCGCCGTCGTCGGCACCCAGCATCCGCACGAGCTCGCCGACCACGTCGCCCTCGCCGAGCTGCGCGACCGTGGTGCGCGCCGGGCTCCTCGAGGCGTCCTTGGCGATCGAGAAGTGCCGCGCCGCCAGCGAGGCCACCTGGGGCAGATGGGTGATGCACACCACCTGGCGCCCGGCGGCCAGCGCGCGCAGCTGCTCACCGACCGCGCGGGCGGTCTGGCCGCCGATGCCGGCGTCGACCTCGTCGAAGACCAGCGTCGCGCCGCTGCCCGCGCTCGCGACGCTCATCAGCGCGAGCATCACCCGTGACATCTCCCCGCCCGACGCGGTCTCGCGCAGCGGGCCGGCGGGGACGCCGGGGTTGGGGGCGATGAGGAACTCGACCGCGTCGGCGCCGGCCGGCCCCGGCTCGCGGGGCTGCAGCTCGATCGAGAACGACGCACCCTCCATGGCGAGCTCGGCCAGCCGCTGCCGCACGGCCCGGGCGAGCCTGGGCGCGGCGGCGGCGCGGGCGTCGTGCAGCCTGGCGCTGCCCTGCTC
>JACCQW010000039.1 GCA_013813955.1 Solirubrobacterales bacterium | reverse complement strand
GTCCGCGCCCGGCGCACCGCCTCGCGCAGGCGCGCCAGCAGCCGCTCGCGCTGCGCGGCGCCGAGCGCGAACGGGTGCCCGTGCCGGGTGGCGGTGCTCAGGTCTCTCCTCGCCCGCGGCTGATCGCGATCTCCCCCGTGCGCATCATCTCGATGAGCCCGAACGGGCGGACCATCCGCTCGAACGCCTCGATCTTCTCGGTCGTCCCGGTGATCTCGAGGATGATCGAGCGGCGCGTGACGTCGACGACCTTGCCGCGGAAGATCTCGCAGACCTGCATGACCTCGGCACGCTGCGGCCCCTCGACGGCGACCTTGAACAGCGCCAGCTCGCGCGCCACCGTGTCCGTCGGCTCGAGATCGCGGATCTTCAGCACGTTGATGAGCTTGTGCAGCTGCTTGGTGACCTGGTCGATCGGGTGCAGCGCACCGTCGAGGGTGAGCGTGATGCGCGAGACGTGCTCGTCCTCGGTCGGCCCGACGGTCAGCGTGTCGATGTTGAACCCGCGTCGCGCGAACAGCCCGGTGACCCGGGAGAGGACGGCCGGCTTGTTCTCGACGAGGATCGACAGGACGTGCTTGCGCCCGCTGTGCAGGCCGCCCGCGGCCTCGAGCTGCTCGAGGCTCAGCAGCTCCTTCGTGCCCGGCTCGCCCACGCCCTCACCCGACCATGTCGCGCGCGGCCTGGCCGGGCGCGATCATCGGGTAGGTGTTCTCCTCGCGCGTGACGCGCACGTCGACAAGAACCGGGCCCTCGGTGGCCAGGGCGGACTTCATGTCCTGCACGAGCGTCGATTTGTCGGTCAGGCGCAGGCCGGTCGCGCCGTAGGCCTCGGCGACCTTGACGAAGTCCGGGAAGGACCCCATGTCCACGTGGGAGTAGCGCCTGTCCCAGAAAAGCTCCTGCCACTGGCGGACCATCCCCAGGTAGCCGTTGTTCATGACGAACACCTTGATCGGGATCGCGTTCTGGGCGCAGGTCGCCAGCTCCTGCATGTTCATCTGCACGGAGCCGTCGCCGGAGATGCACACGACGGTCTGATCGGGACAGCCCACCTGGGCGCCCATCGCGGCCGGTAGGCCGAAGCCCATCGTGCCCAGGCCACCGGAGTTGATCCACCGGCGCGGCTTGTCGAAGTGGAAGTACTGCGCGGTCCACATCTGGTGCTGGCCGACGTCGGAGGTGACGATCGCGTCGCCGCCGGTGGCTTCGTAGAGCGCCTCGATCATCCGCTGTGGCTTGATCTCGGTGTCGGTGGAGTCCTCGTAGGCAAGCGGGTACTTGTCGCGCCAGCCGGCGATGCGACTCCACCACTCCTCCAGGCGCGACGGGTCAACGCCCTCCAGCGCGCGGTACTCCTTGATGAGCTTGACCAGGACGTTGCGCGCATCGCCGACGATCGGGATGTGCGCGGGGATGTTCTTGGAGATCTCCGCCGGGTCGACGTCGATGTGGATGAACTTGGCGCGCGGCGCGAACTCCGAGAGCTTGCCGGTCACGCGGTCGTCGAAGCGGGCCCCGACGGCGCAGATGAGGTCGGCCTCGTCCATCGCGTAGTTGGCCGCGCGGGTGCCGTGCATGCCGAGCCAGCCGAGCCACTGCTCGTGCGGCGCCGGAAAGCCACCGAGGCCCATCAGCGTGAGCGTGACCGGGAAGCGGTCGGCCAGACAGAGCTCGGTGAGCTCCTCGGCGGCGTTCGCGTTGATGACGCCTCCGCCCGCGTAGATGACCGGGCGCCGCGCGTTGGCGAGAGCCTTGGCGGCCAGGCGGATCTGCTTGACGTTGCCCTCCGACTTCGGCTGATAGCCCGGGAGATGCAGCTGGGCGTTCGGCTCGTAGACGATGTCCGCCCTGGAGAGGTCCTGGGGGACATCCACGAGCACCGGCCCGGGGCGCCCGGTCCGGGCGATGTGGAAGGCCTCGTGAATCGTGCGTGGGATCTCGCGGGCGTCGCTGACCATCATCGAGTGCTTGACGATCGGCATCGTGATGCCGGTCACGTCGGCCTCCTGGAAGCCGTCGGTGCCGAGCAGGTCGGTCCTCACCTGACCGGTGATGAAGACCACCGGCACCGAGTCCATCACCGCGTCGGCGATGGCCGTGGTCAGATTGGTGGCGCCGGGACCTGAGGTGGCGAGGGCAACGCCGACGCGCCCGGAGGCCTTCGCATAGCCCTCGGCGGCGTGACCCGCGCCCTGCTCGTGGCGACAGAGGATGTGGCGGATGCCCCCGTCGTAGAGCGCGTCGTAGGTGGGCAGGTTGGCCCCGCCGGGCATTCCGAACACCGTGTCGACTCCCTCGGCCTTGAGGCACTCGACGATGGCATCGACGGCTCGCATGTTCGGTCAGGCTCCTTACTCGGCGAGAACGTGCCCGCCCTCCGGT
>JACCQW010000037.1 GCA_013813955.1 Solirubrobacterales bacterium | reverse complement strand
GTGCTTCAGCAGATCGGCGACGATGAGGAAGTAGGGGGCCAGGCGCGCGGCGCAGATCACCCGCAGCTCGTGCTCGGCCCGTTCTTCGGCGGCCGGCGCGACTGTCCCCGCGACACGCTCGCCAAGTCCGTCGAAGACGCGCCGGCGCAGTTCGGCGTCCTCGTCCACTGATGGCGTCGCTCGGGGCAGCTGGGTGGACCTGGGCAGCTCAAGTCGACAGCGCTCAGCGATCTCCAGCGTCGCTTCGACGGCCTGCGGCAAGTGAGCAAACGCGCTGCGCATCTCCTCCGCCGTACGCCACTCAAGGCGGCTGGTGGCGAGCTCGTGCTCGGCGGTCTGCAGCGAGATCCCGCCGCTGAGGGCGTGCAGGGCGGCGTACGTTCGGCGATCGCGCGCGGCCAAGTAGTGGATGTCGGCGGTGGCTACCACTTCGAGCCCGAGCTCCCGAGCCAGGTCGGCGAGCACGCCGTTGCGAAACTGCTCGTGCTTGCTGCCGTCGAGGGCCAGCTCGACACACACGTTCCTCGGTCCGAGTGCGGCTATCAGCCGCTGCAGGCCATGCCGAGCCTCACCGAGTTCGCCGTTAGCGGCGCTAGCGCCGATCTGTGATCGATATCCGCCGGCCAGTGCGATGACGCCGTCGGGATGCTCGCTAAGCACGGACAGATCGACGTATGAAACGCCCTGCGCGTAGCCGTGCAGGAACCCGGCGGTGGAGATCTCGCAGAGACTCCGATAGCCGGTAGCCCCGGCAGCGAGCAGAGGAACCTCCCCAAGACCCTCGTGTCTGGTCTTGGTATCGGTGGCCCGGCCGAGCACCGTCACGGTGCATCCCGCGATGGCCTGGATACCTCGCTCGGCGCAGGCTCCGAAGAGCTCGGGCACTCCGCTCATCACCCCGGTGTCCGTCAGCGCGATCGCAGGCTGGCCATCGTCGGCGGCAGCGCTTACGAGGTCGTCGACCGTGCAGGCCGCGTCGCGCGGCGAGTGATCAGAGCGTACGTGCAGATGGACGAAGGACATGACTCTCCGAGTTGGTTGAGACGGGGCGATCGACTGGGGTCGTCGTGGACAGTCGCCCTGCGGGCCTGTGTCCTGACGTGTGGAACGGACCGCAGGCTCCGGACCCTGGGTGGACTTCCCGTCCCGCAACCCCGGGCGTCAGGACCAGTCGAGATGGCGCGACCCCACTGGTGACTACCCGAGAGGAGCAGACGCCGTGACGATGATGGTCAAGACCCTCGTGGCGCTCCGCGATGAACCCGCCGACTGGAAGAACTGGCAGCTTGACTACCACAACCACACCGACCTCATGGGCGAGATCAGCGGCCCCCGCGGCGACAGCTACTACGGGCCGCCCGAGAAGCTCGAAAAGGCGCCCGGCGTCCAAGTCGTCGAGGCCGACGTCGGCTTCGTCATCGCCGAGCTCGACCACCCGACGCTGCTGCGCTTCTGGGGCTCCGACACACAGGTCAAGGAGGCGTACGGACAACACCCACCGGCCCAGGCCGTCGGCAAGCGCATCGACGGGCTCGACCCCGGTCGCCGGTACGCGGTCATCTGGCTGGAGGTGTACTGACCGATGCGCGCCTCTGAACAAGGCGCCCCTGCACTTGTCAGCGATCGATGGGTTCCCGCGACTGGTGCCCCATGGAGAGAGTCCTCGCCATCCGCATCCACCGCGGAACCCACGAGGTCGGCGGCACCTGCATCGAGCTGGCTGCCGACGGAGAGCGGATCGTTCTCGACGCCGGGATGCCGATGACCCCGCCGCGCCGCTGCTCGGACCTACTGCCTGACGTCCCTGGTCTATGGGCCGAGGGCGACGGGTCGCTGCGCGGCCTGTTCATCAGTCACCCGCATCCTGACCACTACGGCCTCGCTGACCTCGTCGACGACGACGTACCGATCTTCATGGGCCCGCGCGCCCAAGCCGTGCTGCGCGAGAGCTCGTTCTTCATTCCGTGGGCCCCCGCGTTCCCGCCCGCGCTGCCGCTCGAGCACCGCGTGCCCGTCGAGCTCGGGCCGTTCACGGTCACCCCGTGGAGGGTCGACCACGGTGCCGAGGATTGCTTCGCGTTGCTCGTCGAGGCGGCCGGCTCGCGGGTTCTTTACTCCGGCGATTGGCGGGGTCATGGCCCGCACCCGGAGACAGTCGAGGAGATCGTCGCGAACGTCGGGCGGCTCGACACGCTGCTGGTCGAGGGCACGCGCATCGAGATCGGTGGTGACGACCATCACATCTCTCCGACCGAAGCGGCCGTGGAGCAGGCCTGTGTCGAGCTCATCGCCGCCGCTCGCCGCGGAGTCGTCGCGTTTGCGTCCGCTCAGAACTTCGACCGCCTCGACTCGCTCCAGCGCGCCGCGCACGCGGCCGGGCGTGAGTTCGTGCTCGACCTGTATGCCGCCTCGCTGTGGATCGCATCAGGCCGTCCGCGGGACGCGATCCGCGTCTTCGCGACGCGGCCGCAGCGCCGCCGCATCTATGAGACGGAGGCTTTCGAGCGAACTCGTGCCGTTCGCGACCTGCGGATCTTTCCCGAGGAGATCGCCGAGCGGCCCGAGGAGCTGGTGCTCTGCCTGCGCACCTCAGCGGTGCACGAGATCGAGGACACGGGCGTCCTGCTCGACGCCGACGTCATCTGGTCGATGTGGGAGGGCTACCTCCAGGGAGAGTCGATGGCCAGCACTCGCCAGGTGCTGCGGCGCAACGGCGCTCGGGTCAGCTTCATCCACACGTCCGGGCACGCGACCGCGACCGACCTCGAAGCTTTCGTGCGCCGGGTCGACGCACGGGAGGTCGTCCCGATCCACACGCGCTCGCCCCACATCTGCGCGGGCACCTTCCCGGGCGCGAGACTGCGCACCGACGGCGAGTGGTGGGATGTCGCCCGCGAGCCCGAGGGACACGCGTGCACGGCTTAGAGACGCGGATCGACCGGGACACCTCGTACCGCATACG
>JACCQW010000036.1 GCA_013813955.1 Solirubrobacterales bacterium | reverse complement strand
CCCCGGCCGCCAGCACGACGGCGGCCACGTGAGCGATCACGCCGCCACTCGGCGGAAGCGGTGCTCGTAGGCCGCCATCGCTTCCATGGCGCAAGCGTACGCGGGCCGCCGGGGGGCGAGCTTCACGACGCTGAACGACCTGTGCGGCTTAGCAGGGCTACGTGCCCACCGCCCGGTAGCGGTCGAGCGCGCGGCGGCGCTCCTGCGCGTGATCGACGATCGGCGCGGGGTAGTCCCGGCCGATCACGCAGCCGGCAGCGGCTTGCTCGTCCGCGCTCATCGTCCACGGCTCGGCCAGCTTGTCGACCGGCACGTCACGCAGCTCGGGCACCCAGCGGCGCACGTACTCGCCGTCGGGGTCGAACTTCCGCTGCTGGCGGACCGGGTTGAACATGCGCCGGAAGTACGGCGCGGGGTCCACCCCGGTGGAGGCGATCCACTGCCAGTTGCCGTTGTTCTGCGCGGGCTCGCCGTCGAGCAGCATGCGCTCGAAGTGCGCCTCGCCGTGGCGCCAGTCCAGGTGCAGATCCTTCGTCAGGAACGAGCCGACGACCAGACGGGTGCGGTTGTGCATCCAGCCCGTGCGCGCGAGCTGGCGCATTCCCGCGTCGACGAGCGGATAGCCGGTACACCCCGCGCGCCACGCTTCCAGCGCCTCGTCGTCGTCGGCCCACTCGAGCTGCCGGAAGCGTTCCTGGAACTCGTGGCGCGCGTTGCCGGGGTGCAGGAGCAGGACGTGCGCGTAGAAGTCGCGCCAGCACAGCTGGCGCATCCACGCCTCGGCTCCCGGGCCGCCGCGGCGCTCGGCGCCCTCCTCGCACTCGCGCGCGGACACGCAGCCCCAGCGCAGGTAAGGCGACAGCCCGCTCGTGCCCTCGCCCGCCACGTCGTCGTGGCGGTCGGCGTAGCGCTCCATCGGGCCGTCCAGCCAGCGAGCCAGCGCCTGGCGGGCGGCCTGCTCGCCGGGCTCGCGGAACGGTTCGACGACGTCGTCCTGGAGGCAAAGCGCATCCAGCGAAGGCACACGGCCCCGGGCCACGGTACCCGGCAGCGGCGCCAGTTCTGCGGGCGCGGGGTGCACGACGCGGCGCTCCAGCGTGCGCCACCGCTTGAAGAACGGGGTGAAGACGATGAAGGGCGTGCCGCCCTGCGTCCGGGGCTCCGAGACGTCGACCGCGTAGGCGCCGCCCTGCGGCACCGCCTGCATCCCGGCATCCCGCAGCGCCTCGGTGACGCGCGCGTCACGGGCGCGGGCATAGGGCGCGACGTCGCTGGTCCACAGCACCGCTTCCGCGCGCGCATCGGCGGCCAGGGCCACGAGCTCGGCCTCCGGCCGGCCGTGACAGACGACCAGCCCGCTGCCGAGCGCGCGCAGGTCGGCGTCCAGCGCCCGCAGGCAGCCCAGCATGAACGCCGTGCGCGGCCCGGAGGCGAAGCGCCCGCCCAGCAACGCGTCGTCGAGCACGAAGACCGGCACGACGCGATCGAACTCGCGCACGGCGCGCGTGAGCGCGGGGTGGTCGTGCACGCGAAGGTCGCGGCGGTACCAGAGCAGGGCGGTGGTGGGCATGGTCGGTGTACGGAGCAAGGTCGGAAAGGGTTCCCTCGCGCGCAATCCCTGCCGAGATGGGCCCCTAGACTGACCGGAGTTATGCCCGACCGCACGGTGCGCGACTTCCCGCTGTTCCCGCTCGGCCTCGTAGCGCTGCCGGCGGAGCTCGTGCCGCTGCACGTCTTCGAGGAGCGCTACAGGACGATGTTCGAGGTGTGCCTGGAGAGCGAGTCGGAGTTCGGGATCGTGTGGGCCGCCGAGGACGGCCTCAAGCCGGTCGGCTGCGCGTGCGAGATCGCGGAGGTGCTCGAGCGCATGGACGACGGCCGCCTGAACGTGCTGACCCGCGGCACACGGGTCTTTCGCATCGTCGAGCGCCAGGACGACCTCCCCTATCCGGCCGCCACCGTCGAGTTCCTCGCCGACACCGACGAAGAGCCCGACGCCGACAGCGCTGACACCGCCCGCGCCGCGTACGCCGAGCTCGTCGAGCAGGCCACCGACAAGGATCCCGACCCCGACGAGCTCACGGCGATGACCGCGTACGCGATGGCCGCGACCGTCGACTTCGGGCTGGACGCCAAGCAGGGGCTGCTGGACCTGCGCTCCGAGAACGCGCGCATGCGCCTGGTCGCGCGCCTGTTCCGCGCCGCCACCAAGCGCCTGGACTTCATCGAGCGTGCCCAGTCCCGCGCGCGCTCCAACGGGAAGGTCCGCTTCGGCTAGCCCGTCCTCGCCCGACGGGCCCTCGCGGCGCGTGGCGGCGCCACTGGGTCGGGTCCGTGCTAGGCGGGTAGGCGGACCGGTTCGGACGGGACCGGCGGCGGCTCCAGCGGGGCGACCGGCACCACCCGCGGCTGCCACGGCAGGCGGCCCTCGGCCGCCAGCCAAGAGCCTCCGAGGATGAGCCCCAGCCCGAGCACACCGCCGGCGGTCAGCGGCTCGCCGAGCAGCGCCACCCCGTAGCCGACGGCGAAGCCCGGCGCGATGTAGGCGACGATCGAGGCGCGGCCCGGTCCGATGGCGGCAATCAGCGTGTAGAAGATCAGAAACGCGATGCCGGTCCCGCCGGCGCCCAGGGCGAGCAGCGACCCGGTGGCCTCGAGGCTCGGCGCGGCGTCGGGCAGCGCGAAGGGGACGGCGGGTAGCAGCACCAGCGTGCCCAGCACCATCGTCGCCGCCGCGATCCCGACCGGGGGGACGCCGCTGAGGCGATGCTTGAGGTAAAGGACGCCGACCGCGTAGCCCAGCGCGGCGAGCAGCACCATCAGCCCGCCGGCCAGCGCCGACGCGTCGCCGCTCAGGTCGACTCCGAACAGCAGCACCACGCCCACGATCCCCACCACGATCCCGGCTCCAGCGATGCCCCGCGCGCGCTCCTCCTGGTCGACGCGGATCGCGATCAGCGCCGTGAAGATCGGGGCGGCGGAGACGAGGATCCCGGCCAGTGAGGAGGCGATGCGCTCCTGGCCGAAGGTGATCAGCAGAAAGGGCACGACGACCTGCACCACGGCTATCACGGCGATGGCGCCCCACCGCCCGCGCAGCGGCGCGAACGCCCCGGCGCGCAGCGCGATCGGCACGAGCACGAGCGCGCCCAGCACGATCCGCGAGAACACGACGAAGACGGGGTCAAGGCCATCGTCGAGCCCGACCTTGATGAACATGTAGGAGGCGCCCCACAGCGCGGCGAGGAGCACCATGAGCAGCCAGGCGCGACGGGTCATGCGCTCCAGGCTACGACGCGCCCCGCCAGATGCTCGAACGCGCGCCGCCCGGCGGGGCGAGAGCCCGGCTGCCGCGTCAGCGCCGAAGCCCGCACAGGTCGGTCGCCGCACGGCGGGTGAAGCGCGTCACGCGCGGAAGCACGTCGGGCCGCGCCGCGGTGTCGGCGAAGCGCAGCGTGCCCTCCTCGGTTCGCACGGCGAAGCTGAATATCTGCGCCCGCGCCGCCGGGGGGCGCCGACCGGACGTCTGCAGCTCGCGCAGGTCGTCGGCGAGCGTGCGCGCCTCGAGCACCTCCTCGCTGGAGAGCTGGCGCGGCGGGCCGCCGTTGCAGCGCACGCTCGCGTCGGAGACCAGCAGGCGCAGGTCGGCCCCCGGCACCGATCCGCTGCGCTGCACGACGAACAGGTCCGGCGCCGCGGTGCCACAGGCGGCCAGGACGAGCACGGCCGTCGCC
>JACCQW010000016.1 GCA_013813955.1 Solirubrobacterales bacterium | reverse complement strand
GCCCGGCCGTCTGGGCCGCGGCGGTGACCAGCGTGCCGTGCACCGCGCCGGCGCGGGCCAGTTCGCGGGCGCGCTCGTTCGTCGAGTCCGTGGCGCGCAGGTGCAGGCGCGGGGTCCCCAGCACCACGGTCACCAAGCCGCCGCGATGTGGACCTCGGCGTCGATCGCGAGCGCGAGATCGGCCAGCGCCGACCCGCGGTTGACCGCGAGCGCGACGGTCCGGTAGGCGTCCTCGTAGAGCAGCAGCTCGCCCGGCGCGACGTCGGCGAAGGTCTTGGAGTACATGCCCGCCCGGCCGTTGACGGTGACCGCGTGACCGAGGCGCAGCTCACTGCCCGCGAGCTCCTCGTGGCCGATGTCCAGCGTGACGTTGCCGAACCTGTCGGCGGCCAGCGCGTGGGCCACGATGCCCGCCGCGCCGGTCCGGGCGCGTGGCAGCGCCAGCGCGACGAGCTCGGCGGGGTCCAGCGGCTCACCGGCCTCGGCGAGGGGAGCCCCGGCCGCGAGGTGAGCGGCGACCGGGGCGAAGACGTCGCGTCCGTGGAACGTCGCGGACACGGGCTGCAGGCGCAGCGGCGACCGGCCGATCTCGACGGCCTCGACCACGCCTCCCAGGCGCTCGGCGGCCAGGGCCAGCAGGCCGTTGTCGGGGCCGACGAGCAGGCGCTCCTCCTCGGCGCAGCGCAGCGCGACGGCGCGGCGCGCGGCACCGACCTCCGGGTCGACCACCGCCAGGTGCACGCCCGGGGGCATGAACGGCAGCGCACGACGCAGGACGAGGGCGCCGGAGCGCACGTCGTGGCGGGCGATCCCGTGGGTGAGGTCGATGATCCGCGCCCGCGGGGCGATGCGCGCGATCACCCCGTGGCAGACGCCGACGAAGTCGTCGCCGGTCCCGTAGTCGCTGAGGAAGGTGACGACGGCCATGCGCGGCGGCGAGTGTAGTCGGGGCTCGCGCGGGTAGTCCGGGCATGATGCGCCAGGGCAACCACGAGACGCCGCCGACCGTCGCCGAGGTCGTGCACCGCGCGGTCGAGGCCTGCTACCCCGCCGGCTCCGACGACGGGCTGGACGCATTTCTGCGCCACTACGAGGACCGCGACGAGCCGGTCAGCGCGCTCGCGTCCCGCGATCGCGAGTTCGGCTGGCTCCAGGCCCAGGGGATCGAGGTCTAGGTGCCGCTGCCTGCCAGGCCCAGCGATGAGGCGCCGTCCGGTCTGCCCGACGGCGAGGACGAGATCACGCCGCTCGGCGTGCCTGACAGCGACCGGGATGACGAGCAGGACGTGGAGGACGGCGAGGCGATGCCGGGCATCCCGACCGAGGGCGAGCCCGACACCGCCGGATAGCCCGGTTTCCGGCAGTTCGGCGCACGGCGGTCGTGCTGCGAGTGCGCCATGATGGCGCGCGATGGCTCCCGTCGAGATCCGTGACTTGACCAAGCGCTTCGGTTCCGTGCACGCCGTCAGCGACCTCAGCTTCGACGTGCAGGCCGGCCGCGTCACCGGCTTCCTTGGGCCCAACGGCGCCGGCAAGAGCACCACGCTGCGCGCGCTGCTCGGCCTGGTGCATCCGACGGCGGGGACGGCCACCTTCGACGGGCGCTCCTACGACGAGCTCGACCGGCCGAGCGCCCATGTCGGCGCCGTGCTCGAGGACGCGGCCTTCCATCCGGGCCGCAGCGCCCGCAACCACCTGCGCGTCCTGGCGACCACCGGCGAGCATCCGGAGGGGCGCGTTGACGAGGTCCTGGCCGCCGTCGGCCTCGAGGACGCCGCCGACCGCCGTGTCAAGGGCTACTCGATGGGCATGCGCCAGCGGCTGGCCATCGCCGCCGCCCTGCTCGGCGACCCGGAGGTGCTGATCCTCGACGAGCCCACCAACGGCCTGGATCCGCCCGGCATCCGCTGGATGCGCGGGCTGGTGCGCGAGCAGGCGGCCAACGGCCGCGCGGTGCTCATCTCCAGCCACGTGCTCGCCGAGGTGGCGCAGTCGGTCGACGACGTCGTCGTCATCGCCGAGGGCGAGCTGCGCGGCCACGGGACCCTGGAGAACGTGCTCGGCGGCGACGACGGGCCCGCCACCGAGGTGCGCTCGGCCGACCAGGAGCGCCTGGCGGGCGCGATCGAGCAGCGCGGGCACGTCGTGCAGCGCGACGGCGACAGCCTGCTCGTGCTCGGCATCACGCCCGGGGAGGTCGGCGAGATCGCCGGGCAGGAGCAGATCACGATTCTCGGCCTGGCGCCGCGGGCGCGGTCGCTGGAGGCCGCGTTCTTCGCGCTCACCGGGGGCGAGACGTGAGCGCGCTGCTGCGCGCGGAGCTGCTCAAGCTGCGCACGACGCGGACGTTCGCCGCGCTCGTGGGCGCGGCGCTGGCGCTGTCGCTGCTCGTGGTGGTCCTCAGCACCACGCTGGGCAGCGACTTCGACGAGCAGGACGTGCGCGAGCTGTTCACCTTCGACTTCACCCCGCTGTTCATCCTCCTGCTCGGCGTCATGGGCATGGCCGGCGAGTGGCGCCACCGGACGATCACCAGCACGATCCTCGCGGCGCCGGACCGGCTGCGGCTTCTCACCGCCAAGATGCTCGCCTACGCGGCGGCCGGCATCGTGCTGTCGCTGATCGTCACGGTGGCGATCATGGCCGTCGGCTCGCTCGTGCTCTCCGGCCGCGGGGAGACGACGATCGGCCTCGCCGACCTGGCCGAGGTGCTCTGGCCCAACCTGGTCGTCGCGGCGCTGCTCGGGGCCTTCGGCGTCGCCATCGGCGGGCTGGTGCGCAACCAGGTCGTGGCCATCGTCGGCGTGTTCATGTTGTTCGCGGTGGAGCCCGCGGTGATCGGGCTGGCGATCGACGTCGGCAGATTCGGGCCGATCGTGGGCGCGCCCAACGGCATCATCGGGATCAACCCGATCGAGGAGGGCGAGGACCTGCTCGCCCCGGGCATCGCCGTGCTGGTCATGCTCGGCTGGATCCTGGCGGGCTTCGCCGCCACGGCGGCGCTGCTGCGCGGCCGCGATCTCGTCTAGGAGCCCGCGGCGTCGGCGACCAGCGCGGCCAGCAGCCCGTCCGGGCTGTGCTCGGCGGCCTCGACGTCGGGCTGCAGACCGTGCTCGCGCAGCGCCGCGCTCGTGACCGGGCCGATGGAGACGAGCCGCGGGCCGCGGCCACCGCCGCCCGCGGCCTCCAGGAAGAAGGCGACCGAGGACGCCGAGGTGAACGTCAGGTAGTCGGCGGCCAGGGCCGCCGCGCGGGCGTCGTCTGAGAGCGGCTCGGCGATCGTGCGGTACAGCGCCAGGACCTCGACCTCGGCGCCGCGAGCGCGCAGCGCGTCGGGCAGCACGTCGCG
>JACCQW010000476.1 GCA_013813955.1 Solirubrobacterales bacterium | reverse complement strand
ACGCCGGCCTCGACGGAGACCGTCGGCAGGTCGACCGGCAGGACGGATGTCTTGTAGTCCTCCTCCTGCTGCTCGAAGAGCTCCCACGACGGCATGGAGACGACGCGCACCTGCACGTCGAGCTCCTCGGCCGCGGCGAGCGCCACCCACACCTCGCTGCCCGTGGCGATGATGATCGCCTCGGGGTCGTCGGCGTCGGACAGGACGTAGGCGCCCTTGCCCACGCCGTCCGCCGAGCCGTACTCGTCGCGGTCGAGCACCGGCAGGTCCTGGCGCGACAGCACGAGCGCGGCCGGCCCCTCGAGATCCTCGATCATCACGCGCCACGCCTCGGCCGTCTCGTGCGCGTCGGCGGGGCGCAGCACGACGAGCCCGGGGATCGCGCGCAGCGCCGCGAGGTGCTCGACGGGCTGATGCGTCGGGCCGTCCTCGCCGAGCCCGACGGAGTCGTGCGTGAACACCCACGTGCACGGCAGGCCGGTCAGCGCAGACAGGCGGATCGCGCCGCGCATGTAGTCGGCGAACTGCATGAACGTCGCGCCGTAGGGGCGCACGATGCCGCCGTGGGCGGCCATCCCGTTGACGGCGCCGCCCATGCCGTGCTCGCGCACGCCGAAGAAGACGTTGCGCCCGGCCTTCTCGGCCGTGTAGCGCTCCGACTCCGGGAACTCCGTCTTCGTCGACTCGGAGAGGTCGGCGGCGCCGCCGAGCATCGTCGGCGTCAACGGCTCGAAGGCGGCCATGATCTGCGCGCCGGCGCTGCGGGTCGCGACCTTGTCCTTGTCCCACTCGATCTTCTGCAGCACGTCGGCGAGGCCGGGCAACGCCTTGCCCTGCCACGCGAGGTCCCACTCCTCGGCGAGCTCGGGGTTCGCCTCGCCCCAGGCATCGAAGCGCTCGGTCCACTCGGCGTGGGCGGCGGCGCCGTCCTCCTTCATGGAGGCGGCGGCGTAGGCCTCGTCGGGGATGTGGAACTGCTTGTCGGGATCCCAGCCCATGATCTCCTTCGTCAGGCGGACCTCGTCCTCGCCGAGCGCTGCGCCGTGCGCCTTGCTCGTGCCCGACTTGTTGGGCGCCGGGTAGCCGATGACCGACTTCACGCGGATCAGCGACGGCTTGTTCTCGACCTTCTGGGCGTTCTTGATCGCCGTCTCGAGCGCGACCATGTCGTTGGCGTCACGGACGTCGGAGACGTGCCAGCCGTAGGCCTCGAAGCGCTTGTCGACGTCCTCGCGATCGAAGCTCAGCGACGTCGGGCCGTCGAGCGAGATGTCGTTGTCGTCGTAGAGGTAGACGATGCGCCCCAGGCCGAGCTGCCCGGCCAGCGACGCCGCCTCCGAGGCGATGCCCTCCATGAGGTCGCCGTCGGAGACGATCGCGTAGACGCGGTGGTCCTGGACCTCGGCGCCGTAGCGCTCGCGCAGGAAGCGCTCGGCCAGCGCCATGCCGACGCCGTTGGCGAAGCCCTGGCCCAGCGGCCCGGTGGTCAGCTCGACGCCGGGCGTGACGTTCGTGCGGTCGAGCTCGGGGTGCCCCGGCGTGATCGACTCCCACTGGCGGAAGCGCTTGATGTGCTCCATCGGCACGTCGTAGCCGGTGAGGTGCAGGACCGCGTACAGCAGCATCGAGCCATGGCCCGCGCTGAGCACGAAGCGATCGCGATCCGGCCAGTCGGGGTCGCGCGGGTCGTGGCGCATCACCTTGCGAAAGAGCACGTAGGCGGCGGGGGCCATCGCCATCGGCAGCCCCGGGTGACCCGAGTTCGCCTTCTGGATCGCGTCCATCGCGAGGGCCCGGATGGTGTCGATGCAGAGCTGCTCGGTGTCGTCGGTCATTGCCGCGTAGTATCGCGGCCGATGGCCGAACGCGTCCACTGCCTCGTGGAAGTCGCGCAGGGCGCGCTGTCGTGACCGACGCCGTCCGCGCCCCCGACGAGCTGCTGACCGGGCTGCCCGACTTCCCCTACGCGTCGAGCTACCGCGAGTGGGAGGGGCTGCGCCTCGCGCACCTCGACGAGGGCGACGGGCCCCAGGCCTGGTTCCTGCACGGCGAGCCGACCTGGTCCTACCTGTGGCGCAAGGTCTTCCCGGCGGTGCGCGACGCGGGGCACCGCTGCATCGTGCCCGACCTGCCGGGCTTCGGGCGCTCGGACAAGCCGATCGACCTGGACTGGTACTCCTATGACCGCCACCACGCGGCGGTCGGCGCGCTGGTCGACGAGCTGGGGCCGCGCGACGCCACGCTCGTCGTGCACGACTGGGGCGGGCCGATCGGGCTGCGACTGGCCGTCGAGCGGCCCGAGTGCTTCGCGCGCCTGGTGATCCTCGACACCGGGCTGTTCACCGGCCATCAGCAGATGAGCCGGTCGTGGATCGCGTTCCGCGACTTCGTCGCGCACACGGAGGACCTGCCGATCTCGATGCTGCTGCGCCAGGCCTGTCACGCCGATCCCGGCGACGCCGTCGCCGCCGCCTACGACGCGCCGTTTCCCAGCGTGGCCTCCAAGGCCGGCGCCCGCGCGTTCCCCCTCATGCTGCCCACCAGGCCCGACGCGCCGGGCGCCGAGGCGGGAAGGACGGTCCTGGCGGCGCTGCGGGGGGACACGCGCCCGATGCTGATGCTCTGGGGCGAGCACGATCCCGTCCTCAACCTCGAGACCGGCCGGCGCTTCGCGGCCGCGATCAACCGCCCGGAGCCCGAGGTCGTCGAGGACGCGAGCCACTTCCTTCAGGAGGACCGCGGGGAGGCCATCGGCGAGCGCATCGTGAAATGGCTGGGCGGCTGAGCCGGGCGCCGGGCGCCGCCCCGCCGATGGCGCCCTGGGGCTAGACGGCCTCGCCGGGCGCGGACTGCGTGCCCTGCGCCGCCTCGACGTCGCTGTCGAAGGGCTCGATCGCGCCGTCGGGGCCGATGAGGTAGACGGTGTGCTCGTGCAGGAACGCCTCGCTCGCCGGCGAGCCGAGGGCCGCCGCGGCCAGCAGTGTGCCGCCGACGCGGTAGACGTCGCGCACGACGCCGATCCCGAACAGGGAGCTGGTCTCGTTGACCACGTCGCCGCGCCCGGCCCGCAGCAGGGTGCGGAGGTCCTCGCGCATCCCGAGCGCCGCCACGACGACCGAGATGTTCTCGACCTCGTCGGCCGTCACCGCCGCGAGCGCCCGTGCCCGCTCGAGGGACAGCCGTCTGAGCAGAAAGCGGCTGCCGCCACGTCCGAGCACGATCGGTATGCCGTACTCCTTCGCCCGCTTGAGGTGGTTGCTCTCGGGGTCGCCCTCGACGGCGAGCACGGGCACGCCGAGCTCGCGGAGCAGCAGGGAGAGACGCAGGCCGACCTGGCCGAGCCCGACCACCACCACGTGGTCCCTCCGGGGCATCGCCCGCCGGCCGGCGATGGCGGTGAGCCGCCTGTCGAGCAACCGGTTGACGACCCCCGCGGTGAAGATGGCGGTGAACCCGAGTGCGGCGAGCATGGAGAGGGCGGAGAACACCTTCAGCCAACTGGGACCGTCGTCGATGCTCGGGTTCGGGCCCACGGTCACGATCGTCTTCGTCGCCGCGTAGAACGCATCGATGAACGGCTCGTCGAGCGTGGCGGCGAGGACCGTCGTGTCGAGCAGGAGCACGAGCATGAGACCGAGCAGGCCCGCCATCAGGATGCGGGCGCTCAGCTCGAATGGTTTGAGGATGGATCCGAGCTGGGTCAGGAGCCACTGGACGCGGGTCGGCGCGTAGGGCTCGATCGGGACGAGCTCCGGGCCCTCCGGGCCCTCCTTCACGCCCGCGAAGCCGCCGTCGCGCCGGCTGACCGAGAGCAGGCGATCGTCAAAGCACGGTCCGGCAAGCGAGGGAACGACCATGTCGGCCATCGACATCACGCGGACGTTGCGAACTGCGCGCCGCAGCTGGGAGGCGACGATGCCGCCGAAGACGGTCACCACGAGCGGCACACCCGGACGCACGTTCTCCACGACGAGTGCCAGCCTGAGGGAGACGTGGTCGTAGTTCGAGACCACGACGACGGCGTCGATCTCGTCGTCGAGCGCGCGGCGAATGGCGCGGTCGTGGGGATCGCGCAGGTAGGTCACCTTCGCGCCGGCGGTGATGAGGGCGCGCTCGGTGACCGCGGTCATCTCGTCGTTGCCGATCAGGAGGATGTTCCGTGCCCGCGCGGGAGCGTCTGAGGGACGGTCTTCCACGGTGCTCAGCCGGTGTTCTGCATGCCGGCCGCGATCCCCGT
>JACCQW010000464.1 GCA_013813955.1 Solirubrobacterales bacterium | reverse complement strand
GCCCGGCGCCCGCGCTCGCGCGCGGCACGGCGCTTGCGCCTGGCCGCCGGCTTTGCGCCCTTCGTGGGATCGGGCGTGTTGATGCCCGGCCGGACCGGGCCGAGGATCGCCGCGCAGCGGTCGAGCTTGGGATCCTTCGCGGCCTCTGCGTCGGCGTAGGGAGCGCAGGTGTTGTCCAGGAACGGCGCGACCTTCAGCAGGTAGCCGTTGGCGTCGAAGAGGTTGGTCGCCTGGCTCTGGTTGTGGATGTAGCGCAGCAGCGCCTCCAGGCCGGTGTAGCCCTTCCCGCCGCGCGGCGAGCGCGGGTCCTTCTCGACGGCGAACTCCGGGTCGTCGAGGTGCTCGAGCGTGATCGCCAGGTTGTCCGCGGCCTCGGGCGCGGGGCGCACGCCGCGGCGCAGCTCGGCGATGTTCGGGCGCGACGACCGCACGGCGCCGCGGCCGGTACGCGCCGCGTCGCCCAGCGTGCGGAACGCGGGGCGGGAGCCCTCCGCGAACGGGCCCAGGTCGTCCAGGAAGCGCCGCAGCAGGCCGCTGTTGGCCTGCAGCCCGGCCAGCGCGGGGGCCTGGCGCTCGGCGGCCTGGCCGAGCAGGCGCATGGTGGGCCGCAGCTCTCTGAGGAATGTCGGCAGGCGGCGGAATTGCCCGGCGAGGTCCTCCCGCCGGCTCGCCGACGCCTTCGCGGTGTCGCGCGCCTCGACCACGAAGCGCGAGACCTCGCCGCGGTCGTCGGCCAGCGCGTCCAGGACGCGGTCGGCGTCGCCGTAGAGGTCGCGGATGATCCTGCGCTGGTCGCGCAGCACGGCCAGCACGCGGTCGGTCTCGCGCAGCGCGGGGCTCGCGCGGCGGATCGTCTCGTTGAGCTCGGGGCCGCGCGCGGCCAGGCCGGCGCCCAGCTCGGAGAGCAGGATCGAGAAGCGCTCGCGGTAGGGGCGGCGCATGATCGAGTTGACGAGGTCGACGGGCACCGTCGAGCCGGTGCGCTCGACGGCGATGGTCGCGCCGTCGCGCAGCCGGCGCGGCGAGCTGCCGGGCTTGCAGTCCACGAAGTACTCGCCGATCAGCGACTGCGGGCGCGTCTCGCAGAACGCGTCGGCGCGCAGGTCCCCGAAGCCCTGCTCGTTGATCTCGATGTCCACGAGCGCGCGGTATGCGCCGGACTCCCGATCCAGGCGCATGGCGGCGATCTTGCCGGCGCGCACGCCGGAGACCTTCACGTCGGCGCCCTCGATCAGGCCGAATGCGTTGTCGAGCTCGACCGTGTACTTCGACGCGCCCGAGTCGCCGCCGGCGCCCGTCGTCAGCACGACGAGCGCGCCGGCGCCCAGGACCACGAGGAGGGTTAGCAGCGCGCGCCTCATCGCCCCGGTGGCACCTGCGTCTCGTCGCACTTGAAGTCAGGCGAGGGCTTGAACACCGAGCCGCGCTCCGCCGAGCCCGGGCAGCGGCTGTTCTGCTTGCGCTCCGTGGTCGCCGAGAAGAGCTCGTCGCGCAGCTCGGGCGGCACCGGGCGCAGCTGGCCGTCGATCGCCGCGAACGCGTTGACCGACGTCGCGCTGCGGCTTGCCGAGCCGTTGGCGTCATAGACGCCCGAGTGGCTGAAGTCGTCCAGCCAGCCGGTGAAGTCCACCGAGTACGGGCGGAAGAACGCCAGGTGCGGGGCCTGCCCGGCCAGCGACCGCGTCGTCGTCTCGAAGGAGCCCGGACGCTTCTTGCCGTTGCGCTGCACCGGCTTGATCGCGATGTCGCGGAAGGGCAGCGTCCGGCGGCCGAGCTCGATGAGGTCGTTGTCCTCGCCGCGGCGGCGCACGAGGGCGGCCAGGTCGCGGACGGTCGGCTTGGCGTCGCGGGCGAACGGGCGCAGCTGCGCGAGCATCGCCCGCAGCTTGGGCGTCACCGGCTTGGACTCGGCGACGAGCGGGTCCAGGACGTCCAGCGTGGAGCGCAGGTCCACGAAGGCGGAGTTCGCGCGGCGCATGAACGGCGGCAGCTCGCCGATCGCCGCTGACAACGACCGCTCCTCGCGCGCCAGCGCGCCGGTCGTGGTGGCCAGGCGGTCGACGAGCAGCCCGAGGTCGTCGCGGCGGTCGGCTACGTCGGTGACGAGCTTGGAGGACTCGACGACGAAGCGCTCCAGCAGCGGCGAGTCGCGGTTGATCTCGTCGAACAGCCGCGTGGCGCCGACGAGCGACGGGTTGAGGTACCTCCACGCGGCGTTCTGCTGCTCGCCGCGCCCGGCGTACTGTGCCGCCGACCCGCGGATGACCTCGGTCAGGCCCTTCTTCGTCTTGTCGTCGAAGAGCGAGAAGAGCTGGTCGAGGTCGACGGCCGACGTGGTCCTGCTGGACGGGATTAGCCCGCTCTCGGGGATCGACCGCTCGCGGGAGCCGCGCGCCGGCGGGATGCGCAGGTCGACGTAGCGGTTGACCACGCCCGACAGCGACGCGGTGCGGATCGTCGCCTGCGTGCCCTCGCGCAGCGGCGCGAACTCGTCGTCGATCTCCAGGCGCAGCTCGGCCTCCCCGTCGCGCGTCAGCTCGATCTGCTTGACCAGCCCGACGGGGCGCCCGCCGACCTGCACGAGGTTGCCCTCGACCATCTGCGTGGCGGCCTGGAAGCGCGCGCGCACCTCGTAGCGGTCGTCGCCGGCGAGCAGGACGAGCGCGAGCAGCATCAGAGCCCCCGCGGCGGCCACCGCCGCGGCGATCCGACCGGTCGTGCTCATTCCGTGATCCGGTTCGTCCTCGTTGCCCAACCCGTCCCCCTGGTCAGCGTGCTGACAGAGCCTAACGCGAATCGGCAGCCGAACTTGCGGTTCTCACCCCCGTGAGCACGAGGATCGCCGGGATCAGCACGGTGCGCACGAGGAACGCGTCGATCAGCAGCCCGGCGGCCATGACAAAGGCCAGCTCGCGGAAGGGGGCGATCGGGACGAGCGCCAGGGCCCCGAAGGAGACGGCCAGGACGATGCCGGCCGCCGAGATCGCGCGCGCGGCGCCGGCGCCGGCGACGACGATCGCCTCCTCCAACGGTCGGCGGATGGCCTCGGCGCGCACGCGGCCCACGAGGAAGATGTTGTAGTCCGACCCCAGGGCCACGAGCAGCACGCCGGCGGTCAGCGGGACGTAGTACGTCAGCTCCGCGCCGCCGAGGACGCCCTCGAAGAACGCCACGGCCAGGCCCACCGCCGCAAGCGGCCCGAGCAGCGCGGCGGCCACGAGGTACAGCGGCGTCACCAGCCGGCGCAGGAAGACGACCAGCACCAGCAGCACCGCGAGCATCACGGCGGGCACGACGCGCAGCAGGTCCGCGATCGTGTCGTCGACCGTCTCCTGCGACAGCGCGGTGTCCCCGGCGAAGCTCGCCTGCGCCCGCGACAGGCCCGTCAGCGCCAGCAGCGCGCCCATGCGATCGCGCAGGCGGTGGATGCGCTCGATCGCGCCCGCGCCCAGCGGGTCGGCGCGCAGCACGATCACGAAGCGCGCAGCCGCTCCGTTGCGGGCCAGCACCGCACCGAGCTCGAGCTGGCTGGGGGTGGTGGCGGGCCCGATCACCTCGGCCACGCCCTGCTGGTCGCTCAGCGCCCGCTGCAGGCGCGCCAGCTCCGCGCGCCGGGAGGTGATCCCGTCCTGCTCGAGCACTACGACGGTGGGGGACAGGACGCCGGGCACGAAGCCGCGCGCGGCCTGCACGTACGCCACCCGGGGTCCGCTGTCGGACGGCAGCCCGCGGATCAGCGGGTTGCCGAGATCGATCCAGGCCAGCCCGGAGGCCATCCCGGCGAGGACCGCGAGACAGCCGGCGATCGTCCGCCGCGGGTTCGCGACCCCGAAGCTCACGATACGGTGGGCGGCGCCGTGCCCGGCCGGCATGCCGGCGGGCTCGGGGCGCGGGCGCGCCGGCCAGAACAGGCGGCCACCGAGCAGGGCGAGCGCCGCGGGGACGAACGTGATGGCGACGGCGAGCGCGACGAGCACGGTCATCGCCATGCCGGGCCCGAAGGCCTGCAGGAAGCCGAGGTCGGCGACGAGCAGCGCCGTGCACGCCGCCGCCACCGCGAGGCCGCAGGTCAGGATGATGGGCAGCAGCTCGGCCGACGTGCGCCGGGCGGCGGCGACGGTCTCCTCGCCCGCGCGGACGTGCCGGCGGAAGCGCGAGAGGTAGAACAGCGAGTAGTCGGTCACGACGCCGAAGAGCAACGCGACGATCACGGGCTCCACCTCGCTGGGCACCGAGACGCCGACCTGCGCGCCGAGCGTCGCGATGAGGCGCACCGAGATCAGGTAGGCCACGGCGACGGCCACGAGGTTGACCAGCGGCGCCAGGACCGCGCGGAAGTACACGCCCACCGCGACGAGCACGAAGAGCAGCGTCGCCAGCTCCACCAGCGGCAGGTGGTCCTCGATGACCGCGGCCTGCTCCGCGCGGGCGGGGATGGCGCCGGTCACCCCGACGAACGCGTCGCCGACGAGTGGTGTGACCTGCTCGGCCGCGAAGCGCTCGGCTGCGCCGGTACGTCCGTCCGGGCCCACGCTCGGCGGGAACAGCAGGGGATTGAGCACGGTGGTCGACCGCTCGCGCACGAGCGGTGAGTCGCCGATCGCGTTGGTGATCAGGTAACCGCGGGTCTGCGCCAGGGTGGGAAGCACGCCGCGCAGCAGCTCGGCGGTGCGTCGCGTGACGCGCAGCTGCGCGGCGGGCGTCAGGCCGTCGGGGTCGCGGGTCACGACGACGGTCCGACTCAGCAACGGGAACCGGAACAGCTCGGCCGAACGCTTCTCGGTCTCGATC
>JACCQW010000229.1 GCA_013813955.1 Solirubrobacterales bacterium | reverse complement strand
GCCGCCCAGCGCCCCGAGCTCGACCTCACGCCGCCGCGGGCCGAGCGCGACGAGCTGCGCGCGCTGTACGCCGCGGCCTGGTAGCCCGCGGAGCCCGTGCTGCGCGGTGGCGCACGGCCACGCTGGTTCTAGATCTTCAGCAGGATCAGCGTGTTCGCCGCGAAGGCGAGCGCGAAGCCGACGGTCCAGCGGTTCAGGTTGCGCTCGACGAGCGAGCCGCCGCCGAAGGGCCCCGCCCCGGTGCCGACGCCGAACGCGCCCGACAGCCCGGCGTCCTTCCCCGAGTGCATGAGGATCAGGAAGATCAGGATGACCGACAGCGCGACCTGGACGACGGACAGGATCAGCTCCATATCCGCGGAAGGCTAGCGGCTCGGATCCTCGGAGATGCCCTCCGCGTCCAGCGCGCGCAGGATCTCCATGGCCTCGGCGCGCAGCTGGCGCTCCAGGGCGCGGTGGTCGGCCTCGGACAGCTTGCCGGTGCGCAGGTCCATCTCGGCGTCGCGCAGCTCGCGGTACTTGGCCTCCTTGCGGGCCTCGAGCTCGGCGATGCGCGCCGCGGCCTCGCTCTCCGGCTGCCCGCGCTCGGCACGCAGCGGCGCGGACACGACGAGCACGACGGCGCCCAGCACGAGGATGACGGCCAGCACGGCGACGGCCTCCACGAGGCGGCTACGCGCGGCCGAGGTCCTGCGCGATGCGCGCCGCGTAGGCCGCCCGCTCGCGCCGGCGCGACGAGGCCGCCGCGGGCCACAGGCCGATGATCCCGCCGCCGAAGACGATGATCGCGCCGAGCCAGATCCAGGTCACCAGCGGCGACGTGATGAGGCGGAAGGTCGCCGGGGGCGGGGCGGCGACGTAGCGCTCGGTAAGGCCGCGCAGCGCCTGACCGAGCAGCGCGGCCTCCGCGCCCGGTGCGATCTTGCCCGCGGCCGCCGAGAACACGCGGTCGCCGCGCTGGATGATCGGCCCCAGCGCCTCGACGTCGGGGGACATCGCCGCCCACACGTCGCGGCGCATGCCGGCCTTCAGGCCGATCTCGCTCGTCGCCTCGCCCTCGAAGAATCGGCCCACGGGCCCGAGGCCCTGGACGTCGCGCGAGGGGAAGAAGCTCCGCTCGGGGCGCAGCGTCACCACCTTCTCGCCGTCCTTGCGAACATCGACCACCGAGCCGAAGGAGATCTTCTCCAGGCTGCCGTCGCTCGTGGTGGAGATCCGCGACGTCGGCCGCACGTAGGTGACGTCGTAGCCGCCGACCCGGGTGCTCTGGCCCGGGCTCATGCGAATGTCGCGCGACTGCTGAAACGCCGACGAGGCGGCGACGCCCACGAACAGCACCGCCATGCCCACGTGCACGGTGTAGCCGCCGTAGCGCCGGCGGTTGCGGGCCACGAGCGAGACGACCGCCCCCAGCGGCCCGTCGCCGGACATCGCGCGCCGCGCGCCGACGCCGCGCCAGAACTCCTGCCCGACGCTGGCGACGACGAAGGCGCCGGCAACGAACATCATCAGCGCCAGCGGCCGCGAGCCGACGCCGAGGGCGAGCAGCAGCGCCCCCAGAGCGACCGCCGCGCCGATCGGCACCACGAAGTTGCGCCGCACGTTGGAGGCCGTCGCCTTGCGCCAGGCGATCACCGGGCCGATCCCGCTGAGCAGCACGAGAACGAGCGACAGCGGCACGAGATAGCGATCGAACCACGGCGGGCCGAGCGCGCCGCGGTTGCCGGTGATCGCCTCGGCGATCAGCGGCCAGAACGTGCCCCAGAAGACGACGAAGGCCATCGCTACGAGCACGATGTTGTTGCCCAGGAAGATGGCCTCGCGGGACAGAAGCGAGTCCAGCCGGTGCTCGGAGCGCAGTGCGTCGCGGCGCCACACCACCAGGCCGATCGAGCTCGCGATCAGCACGCCGATGAGGATCACGAACGGCACGCCCAGCGTGGAGGCGCCGAAGGCGTGGATCGAGTCCAGGATCCCCGACCGCACGAGAAACGTGCCCATGACGGCCAGCGTGCCGGTGGCCAGGATCAGCGAGACGTTCGAGATCTTCAGCATCCCGCGCTTCTCCTGGATCATGATCGAGTGCAGGAACGCGGTGCCGGTCAGCCACGGCAGCAGCGAGGCGTTCTCGACCGGGTCCCAGCCCCAGTAGCCGCCCCAGCCCAGCTCGGCGTAGGACCAGCGCGCACCCAGCAGGATCCCTACGCCGAGGAAGAACCACGCGGCCAGCGCGAAGCGCCGGATCGACCCGATCCACTCCGCCCCCACCTGACGGGTGATCAGGGCGCCGACCGCGAACGCGAACGGGATCGCGAACAGGGTGTAGCCGGAGTAGAGCATCGGCGGGTGGATCATCATGCTCGGGTGGCGCAGCAGCGGGTTCAGGCCCGCGCCTTCGGCGGGCGCCGTCGCCAGCAGCGCGAACGGCGTCTCCAGGAAGACGAGTAGCCCGGCGAAGAACGCGGCGAAGCCCAGCAGCACCGCGGTCGCGTAGGGAGCGACCTGGCGCAGGCGCCGGCGGGTGAGAAACAGCACCAGACTGGACCACAGCGACAGGAGCCACACCCACAGCAGCAGCGAGCCCTCCTGCGAGGACCAGACCGCGGTGATCTTGTAGAACGCCGGTGTCGTCGTCGACGAGTGCGAGGCGACGGTCGCGAAGCTGAAGTCCGAGCGCAGGAACGCGAGTTCGAGGATGCCCATCGCGCCCGTGCACAGCGCAGCGATCGCGTAGACCGAGCGCCGGCCGGAGGCCACCCACTCCGGCCGCCGGGTGCGGGCCCCGTAGATCGAGGCGAAGATGCCGTACGCGGCGACGGCCAGGGCGAGGATCAGGCAGGCGCGGCCGACGGTCGCCATACAGGGCCTACGTCTTCTGCGTCTTGTCTTCGGTGAACTTCGAGGGGCACTTCGTGACGAGCGAGTCGCGCTCGCCGACGAACATCGGGCCCTGCTTGCGGACGTTGATGATGACCTCACGGCCCTCGCGGAAGGGGTCGGGGATCGCGCCGCTGTAGGAGACCGGCACGGAGGCCGAGCCCGCGCGGTCGCGGATGCGGAAGTCCACTCCGTCGGAGGTCTTGCGGACCGAGTCGTCGACGACCTTGCCGGTCACCTGGTAGGAGACCCCGGGCTTGGCCGTGGCCAGCTCGCTGGGCGAGCGCGCCTCGCTGGACGCGCTGAGGCTCGTGTAGACAAGCGCCACCGCGAGCAGGACGGCGGCGCTCAGCGCCACCGTGAGGCGAATCGTGCGCTTTCGGGCGGGATTCATGACCTGCTCAGTATCGCAGCACGCCCGCGCGTGGATGACCATGCGCAGGAAAAGTCCACTGGAACAGAAACCTTTGGGGTGTTCAGGCGTCTATGTCGATAGGCCCATGACCACCGTGACCATCCGACAGACCAGAACCCTCCGCCGTCCGCGCCACGAGCGCCGCCTGCACGTCGTGCCCCGTCCCGCGCCGCGACCCGAGCCGATGCACCCCCAGGAGCGTCGCCTCCGGGACGCCGGGGGCCCCGATGACCGCGCCTGCTACCCCTGCGCCTGCGGATACCTCTTCGAGGCGCAGGTCTCGACGTCGGTGAGCTGCCCGCACTGCGGCGCCGGCCAGGCCTGGTAGCGCGCCTGCGCGCCATACTGGCGCCTGCCATGGGCAGCCGCACGCCGTCGAAGATCGCGATCATCGCGCTGATGGCGCTCGGGAGCGTGGCCATGTGGGTCGTCAACCCCGTGGCGTGGATCTGGGGCGTGTCGCAGCTCGCCGAGTCCTCCCAGGTCCAGATGATCCACGTCGTGATGATCATGGCCGGGATCCCCGTGACGATGGTCGCCTTCGGCTTGGGCCTGGGCGCACTGAACCGGCTCTACGGCCGGGTGAGCGGCACCGGGCCGACCGTGCGCGTCGCGGCGCCGTGGCAACGCTCGATGCGCGACGAGCGCGACGCCGGCGCCCCGCGGACGGTCCTCGATGTCGTGATGGTCTGCTCCGTCGCCCTGGCGCTGCTGGCGATGGGCGTCTGGTTTCTGTTCTTCGCCCAGGGCGGCGGCCTGCCCAGCGCGTAGCGTCCTTCAGAACACCACCGTCTTGCCCTCGTGGACGAGGATCCGGTCGGCCAGGTGCCGGTGGACCGCCCGCGCGAGCACGGTGCGCTCGATGTCGCCGCCTATGCGCGCCATCGCCGCGAGCCCGTGTCGGTGTGAGACGCGCGCGACGTCCTGATCGATGATCGGCCCCGCGTCGAGCTCCTCGGTGACGTAGTGCGCGGTGGCCCCGATGATCTTCACGCCGCGCTCGCGCGCGCGGGCGTAGGGATCCGCACCCGCGAAGGCCGGCAGGAAGGAGTGGTGGATGTTGATCACCGGCACGCCCAGGCGCTCGAGGAAGTCGCCGGAGAGGATCTGCATGTAGCGCGCGAGGACGACCACGTCGACGCGCCCGGCCAGCAGCTCGAGCATGCGCTCCTCCGCGGCGGGCTTGGACTCGGGGGTGACCGGCACGTGCTCGTAGCGCACGCCGAACGCCGCGACGTCGCCGGCGAGATCGGCGTGGTTGGAGACCACGAGCTCCATCCGGCAGTCCAGCTCGCCGCGGCGCCAGCGCCACAGCAAGTCGAGCAGGCAGTGCTCCTGGCGCGAGGCGAGGATCGCCATCCGCTGGGGCTGCGAGCCGTAGGTCAGCTGCCAGTCCATGGCGAACGGCTCGGCCACCGCAGTGGCGAAGGCGGCGGCGAAGGCCGCGCGGTCGCCGGCCGCCGGCTCGGGGTGGAAGGCCGTGCGCATGAAGAACGTGCCGTCCCGCGGGTCGGTGGAGTGCTGCTGGGAATCGACGATGTTCGCCCCGCGCGCGAACAAAAACCGCGACAGCGCCGCGACGATGCCCGGGCGATCCGGGCAGGAGACCAGCAGGCGGGCGGTGGGCGGCGGGGTCGGGTCGGCGCGCTTCACGTTCGTCGCGCGCAGATTAGTCTCCGGCACAGGTCGGTCTGTCTTCGGAAGGTGCGGGCGACAGATCCGTCCCAGCGATGTATCGCTGATCGTCCAGCCGGAAGCGAGGAGAGCAATGCCCATCCCCACCGAGCTCGTCGGGTCCCTGCCCAGGCCGATGAAGCTGCAGGAGGCCTATGCCGCGCTCGACGAAGGAAGGATCACCTTCGAGGAGCTGCAGGCCGAGCAGGACAAGGCGGCGGAGGACTCGATCAAGCGCCTGGAGCAGACCGGCGAGACCTACGTCACCGACGGCGAGCAGCGCGAGTCGAGCTTCGCCACCTACCCGATCACCGACAC
>JACCQW010000447.1 GCA_013813955.1 Solirubrobacterales bacterium | reverse complement strand
GGTCTGACCACGCGAACGTCGCCCCGCCGGGCGCGGTGATCTGCGGGCCGGGCGCACCGCGCGCCAGGCGATCGTCCGCGACGCCCGGGTAGGACGCCGCCCAGGCCAGCAGCCGCGAGGTCTCGCGCGCGGTTGCGCGGCGCGGCGCGTTCTTGAACGTGTCGAAGACCGCGTGCTCGCGGTCGCCGGCGGCGCCGTTGCGATCCAGGCACAGCGCGCCGACCCCCTCGCCGGCCATCGACTTGACCGGCCAGCGGTAGAGCGCGTCGACGGTGCCGGTGGTCATGATCGGACGCTATCGCGCCCGGCTCAGCCGAGATGGACCTCGGCGGTCCGAGCCTCGCGGACCGCGGCGATCCGGTCGGCCTCGGCCTGCAGGGCGTCGCGGTCGAGGCGCTCGAATTCCTCGACCTCGATCTGCAGTCGCTTGCCCTTGGCGCGGGTGCGCCACAGCCCGGCGAGGCGCCCGTCCTGCAGGATCGCGCCGGGGTCGGCGATCGGGCGGAAGAGGCGCTTGCGCAGCACCGGGTCGGGGACGAGCGTCGCGCGGTCGGGTGCCTGGACATAGGGGTCGCGCGGCGGCAGCAGGCGGACCCCCTCGGCCTGCGGCGGGGAGGCCAGGTCGGCCTCGTCGGCGGCGAGCAGCCAAGCACGGCGATCCTCGACGTGGACCTCGATCAGCTCGTCCTCGATCTCGGTCCACAGTCGCCGCGCGTGCGAGCGGGCGATCCCCGCCCAGGCGCCGAGGTCCTTCGGGGTCGCGGGGCCGTAGAAGCGCAGGTAGCGCCGCGCGGCCTCGGCGGGGCCCGGAGTCGTCCCCCTGCGCCGGGCCAGCAGGAACCGCCGCCCGGCGTCGCAGCGCATCCCGGCGCGCACGCCGGCGAAGCGCCAGAGCATCGGCGAGACATGATGGCTGGCGCAGCCCTTGCACCAGGGCAGCAGCTCGGGGCGCACCCGCTCGCGCAGCTCGGCGTGCAGCTGCGTTCTGTCCAGCGCGCGCCCGTCGGCGAGCGCCGCCTGAGTGGCCTCGGCCACCTCCGTCAGCACCTCGCCGGCGGTGCCGCCCGCGTCGCGCAGGTGGCGCTTGAACGCCGGGCCGATCTGGTCGGCGAGCTCGGCGTCGTCGGAGGCGAGCAGCGCCTGCCCGAACAGGGCGAAGTCCCTGGGCGCCTGCGCGTGGATCGCGGCGCGCAGACTCGGCCCGAGCACGAGCTCGCCGGCGTCCGTCGCGCGGTCGTAGGCCTCGCGCGTGACCCCGTCCGCGCGCGCGGCCAGCGCGAGCAGCGCGCGGCCGCGGGCGTAATCGGAGGCGGGGCACGCGGCCGCTTCGGCGAGCGTCAGCGGGCGCCGGGTCGCCAGGCCGTGGCGGGCGACCCGAAAGGCGAGGACCTGGTCGCGCTCCATGGCCGCCACGTTAACGACGAGGGCCCGGCGCGAACGCCGGGCCCTCATCAGAGTCCGCTGCGGGCACGCGGCCCGCAATGGCGCTCCTTACATCATGCCGCCCATGCCGCCCATGTCGGGCATGCCGCCACCGCCACCGCCGTCGTCCTTGTCCGCGACCTCGGCGACGATCGCCTCGGTGGTCAGGATGTTCTTGGCGATCGAGGCCGCGTTCTGCAGCGCCGAGCGGGTGACCATGGCCGGGTCGATCACGCCGGCGGCGACGAGATCCTCGATCTCGTTCGTCGCGGCGTTCAGGCCGTGGCCCTTCTTGGCCTTGCGGACGTCGTTGACGACGACCGAGCCCTCGAGGCCCGCGTTGTGCGCGATCTGGCGCAGCGGCTCCTCCAGCGCACGCAGGACGATCTTCGCGCCCGTGCGCTCGTCGTCCTCGTACAGCTCCGGGTCGACGGAGGTCGAGGCCTGCAGCAGCGCGACGCCACCGCCGGGCACGATGCCCTCCTCGAGCGCCGCACGGGTCGCCTGGAGAGCGTCCTCGACACGGTGCTTCTTCTCCTTCATCTCCGTCTCGGTGGCCGCGCCGACCTTGACGACGGCGACACCGCCCGACAGCTTCGCGAGGCGCTCCTGCAGCTTCTCGCGGTCGAAGTCCGAGTCGGTGTTCTCGATCTCGGCCTTGATCTGGTTGATACGGCCCTTGATGGCGGCCTGGTCACCGGCACCGTCGACGATCGTCGTGTTGTCCTTGCCCACGACGATGCGGCGGGCGCGGCCCAGCTGCGAGACCTGCGTGTTCTCGAGCTTGAGGCCCATCTCCTCGGTGATGACCTCGGCGTTGGTGAGGATCGCGATGTCCTCGAGCATCCGCTTGCGGCGGTCGCCGAACCCGGGCGCCTTGACGGCCACGCCGGTGAACGTGCCACGCAGCTTGTTGACCACCAGCGTGGCGAGGGACTCGCCCTCGACGTCCTCGGCGATGATCAGCAGCGGCTTGCCGGACTGGATGACGGCCTCGAGGATCGGCAGCACGTCGCGGACTGAGCCGATCTTGGAGTTGGCGATGAGGACGTAGGGGTCCTCCAGCGTCGCCTCCATGCGGTCCTGGTCGGTGACCATGTAGGGCGAGATGTAGCCCTTGTCGAACTGCATGCCCTCGGTGAACTCGAGGTCCATGCCGAACGTCTGGCCCTCCTCGACGTTGACCACACCGTCCTTGCCGACCTTCTCGATGGCATCGGCGATGACGTCGCCGATCTCCTCGTCACCGGCGGAGATCGTCGCGACGCGAGCGATCTGCTCCTTGCCGGCGACGTCCTTGGACTGCTTGCCGATGTTCTCGACGACCTGCTCGACAGCCTTCTCGATGCCGCGCTTCAGCGCGAGCGGGTTGGCGCCGGCCGTGACGTTCTTCAGGCCGTCGCGCACGATC
>JACCQW010000444.1 GCA_013813955.1 Solirubrobacterales bacterium | reverse complement strand
GCCCAGGCCAGCGGCGACTCGCCGCCGCGCCTGGTGGCTCCACCCCTCGGCTCCGCCGGCCCAACCGCGACGGAGCGGTGGGGCGGCACGCGCCATGCTGCGAGCAGGCCGAGCGCGGCGGTGATTGCGGCGGCCTCGCGTGAGAGCACGCCAAGTGCGCCGGGGACGAGTAGGACGGCGATCAGGCCGGCCGTCACCACGACGGCGGAGGCCAGGGCGAGCGGGGCCCCGTGCAGGTGCGCCAGGTGCCGACGGACGACAATCGCCGCCGCGCCGAGGACTCCTCCCACCGTGGCCAGCGCGAAGGTGGCGCCCACCACGTATTCCCCCCCCGCCATGGGCGGGCAGGGTAGCCGAGTGCTCGACGGTTAGCTGCGGGTGCCGCTAGCGGGCAGTGTAGGGCTGAGCGCCGGGTCCGGCGCGCACCACTGCGCCTCGCCGCGATGGCGCTCGGGCGCAGGGCATCCCGACGCTCACGCCGGTGGAACGAGCACCCGTAACCGCGTGCTCAGAGCGATCGTCCGCCACCCGGCGGAGGCGGCCCAGCGCTCCTCGGGCACGCGCTGGGGCGGGAAGAGGCCCCGCCCGATCACCAGCAGGTCGTAGCGGCCGCGGCGCAGCGCCGCCCCGAAGGCGCCGCCGTCGGAGTACTCGGTCAGGAAGCCGTCGACGAAGTGCCCGACGTACTCGACGTCGTTGCCGATGCGAGTCCCGAAGCTCGGCCAGATGGGGGACACGCCCTCGACCGACCACGCGGCGGCGAGGCCGATGCGCCGGTCCTCGGGTGCGGTGCGCACGACGACGTCGACCGCGGGATCCATCCCGATGTAGCGCCCGTCGTTGACCGCCTTCTGCATGCGATAGCCGCCGGCGAGCCCGACGAGCACCGCGGTCGCGCAGCCCAACGCGACCAGCACGGGCCGGGAGCGCAGGGCGGTCGCCCGGCGCCACAGCCACCAGCCCGCCGCGCCGGCCGCACCGAGGACCACGCCGGAGCGGACGATGCTCCCGGCGCCCTGGATCGCGAACCCACTGTTGGCGCCCGTGAGCACCGCGAGCGCCAGCGCGGCCTCCAACGCTAGGCCGGCGCGGCGCAGACGGCCCACAGCCCACGCGGTGACCGGCGCCGCGAGCACCAGCGCGGGGACCGCGTAGCGCGTGTTGTTGCTGGCCAGGCCCGGCTCATTCTCGAGCCCCAGCGCCGTGTAGGGGGTGATCACGTAGACGGCGCCGAGGGCGATCGCACCGATCCCGGTCACCAGGACGCGGCGGTCGATCCGTCGGACCCCGGTCAGCGCCGCGGCCAGTAGGCCGACCGTGCCCACGATCACCAGCAGCCCGAGGCCCTCGATCAGCTCGAGGCCGATCTCACCGAGCACGCTCGGATCGCCCGCGTAGTGCGCGATGCTGAAGCCTGCCGCCTCTCGCAGCGGGTCGGCGGGCGCATCGAAGATCGTGACCCCCAGCGCCTGCACCTTGACCGGGAACAGCGGGTTGCCGGACTCGACGAGGTTGCGCACGAGCCAGGTGGCGCCGCCGAGGACCCCGAGCCCGCCGAGCAGCGCGCCGTCGCGCAGGACCGGCCAGCGCGGCTGGCGGGCCACGAGGCGCGCGATCACCCAGACTGCCACCACCACCCCGACGCAGCTGGGTCCGTACCACTTCGTCCCGAAGGCGAGCCCGAAGGCGGTGCCCGCGAGCAGGAGGTCCGAGCGCCGGGTCGTCCGCGCGTGGCGCAGGAGAAACAGCGCGCCGCAGGCGAAGGTCGCGTAGAGCACCGAGTCCGGCATCGCCCGCGGGATGGCCGAGAGGCCGACGACGGGGATCGTTACCACGGCCGCGCCGGCCAGCACCGCGGCCGCGACGGGCGCGCGCAGCTCGCGCGCGATCGCGAAGACCGCCACGGCGGCCAGCAGCGCGAAGGCGGTGATCGCGAAGCGCGCCAGGAAGTCGTTGTGGAAAGGAAGGACGACGCTGAGCAGCACGACGTCGCCGTTGTTGGGGTAGTTGCCGTGGGCCAGCAGCGGCAGGAACTGGTCGATCTCCCACAGCGTCCCCGACTGGATCCAGCGCCCGACGTTGGGCAGGTGGAAGGTCAGGGGATCGACGCCGACGACCTCGTCGCCCGCCCAGGCGCGCAGATCGGCGGCCGCCGCGACGCCCGCGAAGGTGGCGGCCAGGCCGGCCGGCACCCAGGACGCCCG
>JACCQW010000370.1 GCA_013813955.1 Solirubrobacterales bacterium | reverse complement strand
GTGGAACACGATCTGCTTGCCGTCGGGCGACCAGTCGGTCCCTCTGTCCTCCGGCGGTCCGTTGACGGTCAGCCGCGTCACCGCGCTGCCGTCCGCGTTCATCCGGTAGGCCTCCGAGCCGGCGTCGCGGAAGCTCTCGAAGGCCAGTCGGTTGACCTTGGGGTTCCACGACGGGTCACCGTCGCGGACCGCGTTGTCGGTGAGGTACGTGACTGCGCTGCCGTCCGGGTTCATCGTGTAGACCTCGGCGTCGCCGCGTTGGCCCTCGCACGCGAGCAGGCCGTTCTGCACGGGCGGCGCGGCCTGGGCCGGTAGCGCCACGGCCATCGCCGCGACCAGGGCGCCCAGGCCCCCGAGCCGAGCAATACTGCGAATGCCTGCTGCGCTCATGATGCTCTCCTTTTCGGTGCGACTAGGTGAGGCGCGACAGTAACAGAACGCCCACACCCCGCGTCAAGGCCGTGCTCGCGACGGCCGGCCGGCCGCACGGGCGGGCTTGGTCACTTCGCGTACTCGACCGCGCGCGACTCGCGGATGACCGTGACCTTGATCTGGCCGGGGTACTCGAGCTGCTGCTCGACCTCGCGGGCGATCTCCCGGCACAGGAGCATGGCGGCATCGTCGTCGATGGCCGTGGGAGCGACCATTACGCGGATCTCGCGGCCCGCCTGCATGGCGTAGACCTTCTCGACGCCCTGGTGGCGCGAGGCGATCTGCTCGAGCTCGCGCAGGCGCTTGACGTAGTTCTCCAGCGACTCGCCGCGGGCGCCGGGACGCGCGCCGGACAGAGCGTCGGCGGCCTGGACGATGACGGCCTCGACGGTTTGCGGCTCGACCTCGTTGTGGTGGGCCTCCATGGCGTGGGCGACCGCCTCGGCCTCACCGTGGCGGCGGGCCAGGTCCCCGCCGACGAGCGCGTGCGGGCCCTCGATCTCGTGGGAGACGGCCTTGCCGATGTCGTGCAGCAGGGCCGCGCGGCTCGCGGTCTTCGGGCCGGCGCCGAGCTCCTCGGCCATCATCGCGGCGAGCTGGGCGCACTCGACGGAGTGCGCGAGCACGTTCTGGCCGTAGCTCGTGCGGAACTTCAGCTTGCCGAGCGTCTTGACGATGTCGGGGTGCAGGCCCTGCACGTTGGCCTCGAAGGCTGCCTCCTCCCCCGCCTTGAAGATCTGCTCCTCGAGCTCGGACTTGGCCTGGTAGTAGGTCTCCTCGATGCGGGCGGGATGGATGCGCCCGTCGGCCAGCAGCTTCTCCAGGGTCATGCGGGCGACCTCGCGGCGTACCCCGTCGAAGGCCGAGAGCACGACGGCGCTGGGCGTGTCGTCGATGATGAAGTCCACACCCGTCAGGTTCTCCAGCGCGCGGATGTTGCGCCCCTCCCGGCCGATGACGCGCCCTTTCATGTCGTCGGCGGGCAGCTGCACGACCGAGACCGTCCTCTCCGCGGCATGGCTGGCCGCGAGGCGCTGCATCGCGACCGAGAGGATCGAGCGCACGCGCCGCTCGGCGTCGCGCTTGGTCTCCTCCTCGATCTGGCGGATGTGGCGCGCGCACTCGTGGCGCACCTGGTCGGTCACCTCGGCCATCAGCCGCTCCTTCGCCTGGCCGGCGCTCAGCCCGGAGATCTCCTCGAGCGCCCCCTCGTGCTCCCGGCGACGCCGGGCGAGCTGCTCGCGCTCGGCCTCCAGCGCGCGCGTCTGGTCGTCGAGCTCGCGCGCGCGGCGGTCCAGCTCGTCGGCGCGCGCCCGCGCACGCTCCTCCAGACGGCCGACCTCCTCGCGGCCCTCGGCGGCTTCGGGGCTCTGCGGATCGCCCCTCTGGCGGCCGGCGTACGCGAACACGATCGCCGCGGCCACGATGGCCGCCGCAGCCAGGAGTTCCATTGCCGCTCCTCTCCCCGCGCGCTCCCGGGTGCCATCCGGAGCTCGCGGCTGCAGTCGATGTCAGGGAGTCGGACCGGGCCGTGCGACGGGCACGCCGAGCGGGTGCGGCAGGCCGCGGCGCAGAACGCCGCGCTTCAACGAGACGGCTGGGCGATGAGTTGAAGGGGTGATCGCCGCGCGGGTGGTCGCCCGGGCGAGGTAGGGCCCGTGATCGTCGTCGTGGAAGCTGCCAGGGTGGTCAAAGTGGTCATTTGCTGCGCTTTTTGGTGCCCTCGTGGGCTCGGTCCGACCGGAGTGATGATACCGCTGTCCGGGTGCGGCGGGCGCCGGCCCTCGGCGGCGAACTCAGGCAGCCTGCTCGCGTGAGCGCGCGCGCACCGCATCGTGGGCGAGCTCGAGATCGAAGCCGCGGCGCACGAGGAGCCCGAGTGCGCGCCCACGCTCGCGATCGGTGGCGGGGGGTGTGGGGAAGCGCCGGCGCAGCAGCGCGACGGCGGCCGCCAGCTCGTCCTCCGCGCCGCGCGCCGCGAGCGCCCGAGTCACGAGGTCACGCTCGACGCCGGCCTCCAGCAGCCGGCGCTCGATGCGCTCGGGGCCCCAGTCGTCCAGCGCGCGGCGGTCCTCCGCGTAGCGCTTGGCAAAACGTGCGTCGTCGAGATAGCCCTGGAACTCGAGCTCGTCGACCGCCTCCGCGGCCACGGCCGCTTCGACGCCCCTGGCCTCCAGGTGCCGGCGCACCTGCGCCACGGTGCGATCGCGCCGGCCGAGGTGGCGGTAGGCCAGGTCGAGCGCCTGCTGGACGCTGACGGCGCCTGCTCGGCCCGATGTCAGGCCGCGGCCTCGACGTCGGACGAGGGGGTGGCGGAGAGCGGCGGCTCCAGCGCGCCCTCGACGTCACGCTCGATCGGGGCGACGAGGTCGCGGCCGACGCCCAGGGCGGCGTAGACCTTGTCCTCGATCTCCTTGGCGATCTCCTGGTGCTCGTCGAGGAACGCCTTGGCGTTGTTGCGCCCCTGGCCGAGGCGCTCGTCGCCGTAGGAGAAGAACGAGCCGGACTTGCTCACGATGTCGTGCTCGATGCCGAGGTCGATGAGGCAGCCCGAGGTGGAGATGCCCTTGCCGAACTCGATGTCGAACTCCGCCTGGCGGAACGGCGCGGCCACCTTGTTCTTGACGACCTTCACGCGCACCCGGTTGCCCACGGCCTCGGTGCCGTCCTTCAGCGTCTCGATCCGCCGAATGTCCAGGCGCTGGGAGGAGTAGAACTTCAGCGCGCGCCCACCGGGCTGGGTCTCCGGCGAACCGAACATCACGCCGACCTTCTCGCGGATCTGGTTTGTGAACAGGCACAGCGTCTGCGCGCGGTTGAGGTTGCCGGCGAGCTTGCGCATCGCCTGGCTCATCATGCGCGCCTGCAGGCCGACGGTCTGGTCGCCCATCTGGCCCTCGAGCTCCGAGCGCGGGGTCAGCGCGGCCACGGAGTCCAGCGCGACGATGTCGACCGCGCCCGAGCGCACGAGCATGTCGCAGACCTCCAGGGCCTGCTCGCCGTAGTCGGGCTGGGAGACGAGCAGCTCGTCGATGTCAACGCCGATCTCGCGGGCGTACAGCGGGTCCATGGCGTGCTCGGCGTCGATGAACGCGCAGACGCCGCCGAGCTTCTGGGCCTCGGCGAGGACGTGGTAGACGAGCGTCGTCTTGCCCGAGGACTCCGGGCCGAAGACCTCGACGATGCGCCCGCGCGGCATGCCGCCGATTCCCAGCGCCAGGTCCAGCGCGAGCGCGCCGGTGGGGATGGCGTTGACCTTCACCTGAGCCCCCTCGTCACCCATGCGCATGACGGTGCCCTTGCCGAACTGGCGCTCGATCTGCGTGAGCGCACCCTGCAGCGCGTCGTTGCGGGACTTGGCGGCCTTCTCGGTGTCGGTGAGAGCCATGTACTGAAAGCCTTTCTGCGCTCGGAGAGAACACCCCACGCTAGGGGCCGGATCGGACGGAACGACGAGGGTAGGCCCGGTGCTGCACCCGCGCCACGCCGGTCTGTCACGAGCCTGCGCAAAGTCTCCGCGCCGACCCGGACGGACCACGTTCGCCGAGATCAGCGATCGCCCGGGGTGAGTGACGTTGACCCTCTCTCAGCGTGTCAACGTCACTCACCCCCGCGGGGAGGTGACGATCGTCTCCCGCGCGAGAGCCTCGTAGCGCGAGCCGCGCCCGCCGGTGTGCGAGCGGTACAGCGTGACCGCGGAGGCCCGAAAGACCAGCTCCGGCGGCGGGGGCAGGTCTAC
>JACCQW010000361.1 GCA_013813955.1 Solirubrobacterales bacterium | reverse complement strand
GGACCAGCCCAGCGCGCTGGCAGCCGCGGCTGCCGGCGGCGGTGGCGCGGCCGCGGGCTACGCCGAGGACGAGGGGTACGTGGCCCCGGCGCCCGTCGAGCAGCGCCGCCTGAGCGAGGACGAGCAGGTCGGTCGTAACGATCCCTGCTGGTGCGGCTCAGGCAAGAAATTCAAGCGTTGCCACGGCGCGTAGCGACGACGATCCTCTCCGCCGTGACCGGGTCGAGGTCGGTGAACTCCCAGCGGCGCCCGTAGCGCGGCTGCACGCGGACGGTCGCGCGATCTCGGCGACGCGGCCAGGCAGGACGGTGACCCACGCGCTCGACGTCGCGGAAGCGCACGGAGCGCACGCGGTTGGTGACCGCGTCGTCGAGCAGCCAGAGCAGGCGCCGGTCGGTGACCGTCAGGACGGTGTCGGGGCTCGCCCACGTCGCGGCGCGGACGACGAGCGCGATCGCCTCTTCGCGCTCGAGCGCCTGCAGCAGCTCGCGGCCCAGCGAGCGGCGCGTGGCCTCGTCCAGCCATGCCCCCGCCATCGCACGCGGGCGCGCCGTGGTGCGCTCCGCAGCGGGGACGCAGACCACGCCGCCGCGCAGCACCTCGTACGCCGCGTTGATCTGAACCATCCTCGCCTCACCCGAAGCCCCGGCGCGGTCGGGGTGCCAGCGCTTGGCCAGCGCGCGGTAGGCCTCCGCGACCTCCCGCGGGGAGGCCGCGGCGCTGATGCCCAGGACGGCGTGCGGGTCCATGCCCGCATTGTCCCCGACCCCTATGCTGGCGCCATGGCCGCCCCTTCGACGCCCGAGAGCATCCCCGTGCGCCTCGCGGCGATCCGCGACCAGCTCACGCTGCTCGCGGACTATCTTTGACCCGGCTGCGCTGAGCGAGCGCCTCTCCCTCCTGGAGGGGCAGATGGGCGCCCCCGGCTTCTGGGACGACCAGGAGGCCGCGGCGAAGGTCTCCGCCGAGCACGCGCGCGCAACGCGCAAGCTGGCGAGCTTCCGCGCGCTGGACGCCGACGCCGCCGACCTCGGGGGCCTCGCCGAGCTGGCCGAGGAGGACGCCGGCATGGCCGCCGAGCTGCAGGAGCAGATCGCCTCGGTGGAGGAGCGCCTGGCCGCGTTGGAGGAGGAGCGCCTGTTCTCCGGGCGCTATGACTCGGGGGACGCGCTGGTGACCGTCAACGCGGGCGCCGGCGGCACCGACGCGCAGGACTGGGCGGAGATGGTGCTGCGCATGGAGATGCGCTGGGCCGAGCGCCGCGGCTTCGCGGTCGAGCTGCTGGAGGCCAGCGCGGGGGAGGAGGCCGGCATCAAGTCGGCCACCTTCCGGGCCGCAGGCGAGAACGCGTACGGCCTCTACGGGGCCGAGAAGGGCGTGCACCGGCTCGTTCGCCTGTCGCCGTTTGACTCCGCCAACCGCCGCCAGACGTCGTTCGCGGGCGTCGAGGTTGCGCCGGTCATCGAGGACGCCGGCGAGGTGGAGATCGACGCCGACGACCTGCAGGTCGACACCTACCGCGCGTCGGGCGCGGGCGGCCAGCACGTCAACAAGACCGACTCGGCGGTGCGGATCACCCACCGCCCGAGCGGGATCGTCGTGCAGTGCCAGAACGAGCGCTCGCAGACGCAGAACCGCGAGACGGCGATGAAGATGCTGCGCTCCAAGCTCGTGGAGGCCGAGGAGCGCCGCCGCCAGGAGGAGCTCGCCCGGGAGAAGGGCGAGGCGCAGGACGTGAACTTCGGCTCGCAGATCCGCTCCTACGTCCTGCACCCGTACACGATGGTCAAGGATCATCGAACCGACCACGAGATGGGTGACGCCGGCCGCGTGCTGGAGGGCGACCTCGACGGCTTCGTGCGCGCCTACCTGCTGAGGGCCGCCGCGCGGTGAGCGCCCAGATCCCCGCAACCCAGATCGCCCGCAAACCAGATTAACGGAACGGGCCCGAGCGGTCGATACATTGCCGACAGGGGAGCGTTTGAGCCTGACCCCGTTCGGGCGGTGTGACAGAGGACGCGTAGCACCCGACTACTCCCTCTCAGCTATCGCGGTCATCGGCCGCCAGAAGGGGGATTCATGTTCCTTCACCGCCTTCACCGCCTCCGGCGCCCCGGTGCACGTCCTGCCCTGGCCTCCATCGCGCTGGCGCTGACCCTCATGCTCACCCTCGCCGGCAGCGCCCTTGCGGGGCCGAGCCCGGTGCTGCTCAGGACGGCGGGCGACTTCGCAGTGCTGGCCGGCTCGGGGATGACCAACACCGGGACGAGCACGATCGTCGGCGATGTCGGGTCCTCGCCGACTTCCAGCCAGACGGGATTCGGGCCCTGCCCGGCCGTCAACTGCGTGAACCTGACCGGGACCAACCACGACGATCCCGACCCCAACGACGCGGTGACCCAGCAGGCGAAGACCGACCTGACGACCGCGTACGACGACGCGTTCGGCCGCACGGGCGGCACCGCGGTCACAGCGCCGCTGGGGGGCGGCATGACGCTGGTCTCCGGCGTCTACACCTCGGCGACCGACATCTTCGTCGGCGGCGACCTCACGCTGGACGCCGGCGGCGATCCCGACGCGGTGTTCATCTTCCAGGCGAAGACGGGCACGCTGATCACCGCGGCGGGCATCGCCAACGGTGTGCCGAACACCCGGGTGCTGCTGCGCAACGGCGCCCAGGCCTGCAACGTCTTCTGGCAGGTCGGCAGTTCGGCGACGATCCAGACCTTCACCCAGTTCGTCGGCAACATCCTGGCCAACGAGAGCATCACGGTGAACACCGGCGCGACGCTCGAAACCGGCAGCGCGCTGGCCCGCAACGGCGCGGTGACGCTGGACACCAACACGATCACGAGGGCGACGTGCGCGACGCCGGCGGGCAGCGGCACGACGACCCAGCCTGCGGACGGTGGCACGACACCGCCGCCACCGGGCGGCGCTACGACGACGCCGGCCGCCTCGACGCTGAGCCCGATGCGGCCGACGAGCCGCCCGCTCCCCGGCACCGCGCGGCTGACCGGTCCCAGCGGCCCCGTCAGCGGCCCGTTCACCGTCTCGGTCACCGGACGCAAGATCAAGAGGGTGGTCTTCTACATCGATGGCCGGCGCGTGGGCACCGTCCACGCCAAGCGCGGGCGCACGAAGTTCAAGCTGAAGATCGATCCCCGCCGGCAGAGCCGTCGCGTGCACCGGGTCACGGTGCGCGTGACCTTCACCCCGTCCAGCCGGACGGGACAGACCACGCGCCGGCTGACCTACTGGCGTCCCGTCCTGGGGCCCCGCCCGCCCCGGTTCACCGGCTGAGCTGGGGATCCCCCGGCCTGCTCTCGGGCGCGGTGCAGGGCCCGTAAGCGCCTCATCGCCGAACAGCGCTGCTCGATCGGGCTCGGCACACTGTCGCGGATGCTCGCCACCTACCGGCGCACCGGGGCCGACCCGCCCTTCGGCGACCTCCGGGCACCGCATGGCGTCGCGATGGAGGGGTTCTTCTGGCGCATGACCGATGCCGCCGCGGGTGCCGCGCTGGTCGTCTTCGCCGCGATCAACCGCCCTGCGCACGGCGCGCCGTGGGCGACGGTCGGGCTCGCGGGGCACCCGGGCGGCTTCTCGCGCTCCGCGGCCGTGCACGGCGCCGTGACCGACGGACCGGGGGTGCGGCTGTGCGCCACCGAGGACGGCCGCACGGTGCTGCGCGCCGACGCCCGCTCGCTGGAGATCGACCTCGGGCCCGGCGCGCGGCTGCGCGTCGCGCTGACCGGCGCCGTGCCGTGGCCGCGCCGCGCCTTCGGCGGGATCGGCCCGGCGCAGATGCTCCCGCAGCTCAGCCAGTACTGGCACCCCTGGCTGCTGCACGCCCGCGCGACGGGCACCGCCACGCTCGGCGAGCGCACGCTCAGCCTCGACGGGGCGCGCGCCTACGCGGAGAAGAGCTGGGGGGCCGGGGGCTTCCCGGCCCGCTGGTGGTGGGGCCAGGCGCACGACTTCGCCGACCGCGAGGACCTCTGCGTCGCCTTCGCCGGTGGCGACGCGCGCGCGGCCGGCGTCTCGGTGACGGCGACGTCGATCGTCGTGCGCGCCGGCGACGAGGTCGTG
>JACCQW010000320.1 GCA_013813955.1 Solirubrobacterales bacterium | reverse complement strand
GCCCGGGCGTCCGGTCCCCGTGGCGGGCCGGTCCGCCCGGGCGCACCAAGAATGGCCGGTGGTGCGAGCACGAGTACCACGACGACCACCACCGCGGCGATCAGGGCGGCCAGGACGAGCACGCGGGTGCGAAGACGAGGAGTCATGGGGGGCGAGCGGCGGTCTCCCACCCTCGTGTCCGACCCTCAACCGCGCCTGCATCTCCGATGAACAGTTCGTGAACGCGGCGCGATTTCGTCCCGAGAGCGTCCTCGAGCGGTCACTCTGGAAGCGTGCTGATCCGCCTGCTCGACAAGGCCTTCCGAGAGCGCCCGGACGCGCGCCGGCTCCCTCTGCCCCAACCGCCGGAGCGCGGGCCGTTTCGCCGCGGCTTCTGGCGCAGCCCGCTGCGCGGGCCGTGGCTGGCGTCGCTGCTCAGCGCCGCGCTGTTGCCGCTGATCATCATCACCGCGGTGACCGGCTTCCTGTCGCACGTGGCCTATGAGACCGAGCTGACCGGCAACTCGATCACGGGCTCGGACGGCATCCTCGCCCCGGTCTACCGTGCGCTGGACTGGCCGGCGGGCTGGGCCTGGCTGTACGCGGTCAACCAGGGGCTGCACATCGTCGCCGGCTTTGCCGCCGCGCCGCTGCTGCTGGCCAAGCTCTGGGCGGTCATCCCGAAGCTGTGGGAGCGCCCGGCGGTGCGCAGTGCGGCGCACGCGATCGAACGCCTGAGCCTGGCGCTGCTCGTCGGCGGCGCGCTGTTCGTCTTCGTCACCGGCGTGTTCAACATCCAGATCTACTACCCGTGGGATTTCTCCTTCGTCCCGTCGCACTACTACGCGTCGTTCATCTTCCTCGCGGCGCTGGCCTTCCACATCGCGCTCAAGCTGCCGGTCATGCGCAAGGCCTTCCGCGAGAACGGGGTACTCAGGCCACTGCGCGAGGATCTGGCGGGCACGCGAGCCGAGGCGCCGTCGGCCAGCGAGAGCGTCGCGACCGAACCGGAGCCCGCGACGATCTCGCGACGCGGCTTCGTCGCGGTCGTGGGCGGCACGTCGGTCGGGCTGACGGTCATGATGGCCGGCCAGTCGATCGGCGGGCCGTTGCGCGACCTCGCGCTGCTCGCGCCGCGCGGGCGCGACTACGGATCGGGGCCCAATGACTTCCAGGTCAACAAGACCGCGGCGACGGCGGGGGTCACCTCGGCACAGACCGGTCCGAGCTGGACGGTGGAGGTCACGGGTCGCCGCAAGGAGACGCTCACGCGCGACGAGCTGCTGGCCATGCCGCAGGCCACGCACGAGCTGCCGATCGCCTGCGTGGAGGGCTGGAGCACGACGCAGACCTGGACCGGGGTGCCGCTGGCGGCGCTGGCCCGGCTGGTCGGCGCCGAGGATGCCGAGGAGCTGACCGTCGAGTCACTGCAGGAGGCCGGATCCTTCCGCGATGCGAGCCTGAACACCGCGCAGTTCAGCGATCCCCGCTCGCTGCTCGCGCTGCAGGTCAACGGCGCGGACCTCTCCCTCGATCACGGCTTTCCCGCCCGCGTGATCGTGCCGGGCCTGCCGGGTGTCCACAACACCAAGTGGGTCGCCACGATGACGTTCCGGAGCGCGTGAGCGATGGCTGCCCGCTTCGCCAGGACCTATGGTGCCGGGCCGCTGCACCTGCTCACCGCGCTGGCGAGCTTCGCGATCGCCGGATACGCCGTGGTCGAGATCCGCGAGTTGGGAGCGCCCGGGAGCGTCGCCGTCTGGTTCATCGGCGCCCTCGTCGCCCATGACCTGGTCCTGCTGCCGCTGTACTCCCTCGTCGAGCGCAGCGCCGCCCGGCTGACACGCGTGAACGCGGTGCAGGCCAAGCCCGGCGCGCCAGCGCCCCCGGGCATCCTGTTGATCAACCACCTGCGTGTGCCCGCGATGCTCTCCGGGCTGCTCTTCCTCCTGTTCTTCCCCGCGATCCTGCAGCGCAACGACGGGTACATCGGTGCGTCGGGACTGGCCGCCGACGTCTACCTCGGGCGCTGGCTGGCGCTCACCGCCGCGCTCTTCGTGCTCTCCGGGCTGCTCTACGCGATCCGGCGCGGCCGGTCGGCGGCCGCGTACCCGGAGCCCTGAGCGGCCGGGACCATCGTCAGCGCGCGGCCGCGGTTCCGGCGCCGTGCGTGTCGTCCGCGACGAATCGCGTCGCGAGGACCAGCAGGACGCCGCCGATCCCGACCACGACGAAGAAGATCGTGGCGCTGTCGTCGTCCGAGAAGCCGAAGACGAATGGTGCCGCGATCAGCGCCACGGTGAAGACGTAATCGATCATCCCGTGAACCGGGGGCGGGATGAGCTTCACGATGCCCCGGGACCACGCCGTGCACGATGCGACCCCGAGCTCGGCGAGTCCGGCCACGACAGACACGGTCGTGGCCGTGTCGTCGAAGCCGAGCACGAAGGGGGCCGCCACCAACACGGCTCCGAGCACGTAGTCGAGCAGGCCGTGAAGAGCCGGGGACACCGGGCCGCGCGTCAGCATGGGTGACATCTACCACGGCCAAGCACTGTCCAAACCGGGCAGCTGCAGGAGTGGTCTCGAACCCAGAACGCAAGAAGCCCGCAAAAGCGGGCTTCTGAAAGCGGATGAAGGGACTCGAACCCTCGACCTTCTGCATGGCAAGCAGACGCTCTAGCCAACTGAGCTACATCCGCGCGAGGGCGACATCATAGCCGCGTCACCTGCGCTGTCAGCCGCCTCGGCGCGCAGCGCGGACTTCGGCGCAGGCCGGCAGGCCGGCCGCCCGTTCCTCGGAGGGGCCGACGTCGTCACGGAGGGGGGCGATGGGGGGGCGATGCACGTCCAGAGCGCGGAGTCCTGCCGGGTCGACCCGCCTCTGAATAGCTCGCCGGAGGATGCGGCCTGCGGTATCTTCGACGCGTACCAGACGCCTTCACCACACCAGCCGATCTTGGTCGGCGCCCCGACCTCGCCGACGAGCTGCGCGCGCTCGGCGACCCCGGCCTGAGCGGCGGCAGGGTGCTCTCCCAGCACAGCGGCCGGTGGGTCGTGACGACGACCGACGGCACGCCGCGCCTCGTGGCCGCCCGCGGGCGGCTGCGCGAGGCCGACGACGGTCCCCCGGTCACCGGCGACTGGGTGGCGCTGGACGCCGACGGTGCGATCGCCGCGGTGCTCGAGCGTCGCGGGACCGTGATCCGCCGGGCTGCCGGCACCAAGACCGCGCCCCAGGTCCTCGCGGCCAACGTGGACCTCGCGCTCGTCGCCGAGCCGCTGCCCGAGCCCAACGCCCGCCGCGCCGAGCGCCTGGTCGCGCTCGCCACGGCCGGTGACGTGGCGGCGGCGCTCGTGCTGACCAAGGCCGACCTGGATCCGGAGGCCGACATGAACGCGGCCCGCCTGGCGCGCTCGCTCGGCGTCGCCGACGCGGTCGCGGTCAGCGTGCGCGACGGCAACGGCCTGACGGTCCTGCGCGCGCTGCTCGAGCCCGGGCGCACCGCGCTGCTGCTCGGGCCGTCAGGCGCGGGCAAGTCCACCCTGGTCAACACCCTGCTGGGCCACGACCGCCAGGCGACCGCGCCGGTCCGGGCCAGCGACGGGCGCGGGCGCCACACGACGGTCGGCCGCGAGCTGCTCGCCCTGCCCGGCGGTGCGCTGCTGATCGACACGCCGGGGATCCGGGAGGCCGGGCTGTGGGACGAGACCGCGGTGGCGTTCGCCGACATCGAGGCGCTCGCCGCGGGCTGTCGCTTCGCCGACTGCGCCCACGAGGAGGAGCCCGGCTGCGCGGTCCGCGAGGGCGCCGATCCCGAGCGCCTCGCCGCGTGGCGCAAGCTGCGGCGCGAGCAGGCGTGGATCGAGGACCGCCGGGCGGCGGCGCGCGAGCGCGAGCAGCGCGGCCGCTCTCATCGCGCGCTCCAACGCGACGCCCGCCGGATCAAGGGCGACGGCTGAGCCGCGCCGGACGACGGCCTCCGAATGACCATATGGTCGTCATATGCAAAGATGATCGCGCGATGTCGGCGCGCGCCCAGACGCTGGTCCAGCTCACCGAGGCCCTCGTCGATCTGCTCGACCGCCGCGCTGCCGCGCGGGGCGTGTCCCGATCGGCTCTGATCCGCGAGCTGCTCGAGCAGGCGCTGCGGGAGGATCGCTCGGCCGAGGTCTCGGACCGCATGATCGACGGCTATCGCCGGGTCCCGCAGCGGACGGCAGACGATGTCTGGGGCGATCTCGATGCGTGGACCGAGACCAACACCCGCCGCAACCTGGCCGCTCTCGCCGACGAGGAGACCCAGTCGTGGTAGCACGCGGCGAGATCTGGTGGTCCGAGGACCCCGCGCTCGGCCGCCGGCCGGTTCTCGTCCTGTCCCGCGACGCGGTTCTCAGCTCGCTGACGCGCCCGCTCGTCGCGCCGCTGACGACCCGCATCCGCGACCTTCCCACGGAGGTCGCGCTGGACGACCGTGACGGCGTCCCCCGCGCATGCGTCGTCTCCCTGGACAACGTGCAGCCGCTCGCGCTGGCCCTGCTCGTCGAGCGCATCGCTCGCCTCGGTCCCGAGCGCATGAGCGAGGTCTGCGGAGCGCTGGCCGCGGCCGTGGAGTGCGACTGATCAGAGCCCGTAGGTCTTGGAGACGATCTCGCGCTGGATCTCGCTCGTCCCGCCGTAGATCGTCGAGACGAGCGCGGTGCGGACGTGACGCTCCATGTCGTACTCGGTGGCGTAGCCGTAGCCGCCCATCATCTGCATGCCCTCCAGCGACATCTTCTTTGCCACCTCGGTGACCTTGAGCTTGGCCATCGACGCCTCGCGCGGGAACATCCGGCCCGGGTTGGCATCGACGCTCGCGGCGACGTCGTAGACGAGCAGCCGGCAGCACTCGATCTCCGTCGCGAGATCTGCGAGGCGGTGCTTGAGCACCTGGAAGGACCCGATCGCCCGCCCGAACTGCTTGCGCTCCTTGACGTAGGTCAGCGTGTCGTCGAACGCGCGCTCGGCGACCCCGAGCAGCTGGGCGGCGATGATCAGCCGCTCGACGTTCAGCCCGGCCATGAGCTGCTTCCAGCCCTGGTCGACCTCGCCGATGACCGCGTCCTGCGGCAGATGGCAGTCGGTGAAGAAGATGTCGTTGGTGTCGTTGCCGCCCATCGTCTCGATCGGGCGGATCTCCATGCCCTCCGCATCGTGGGGAACCTCGAACATCGTCATCCCCTCGTGCTTGGAGCCGTCGCGGTTCGTGCGCGCGATGAGCAGCACGTGGTCGGAGTGCGCGGCGTTGGAGATCCACGTCTTCTGCCCGTTGACGGTGAAGCCGCCGTTCTCACGCGCCGCGCGGCAGGAGAGGTTGCCGACGTCCGAGCCGGCCTCCGGCTCGGACATCGCGATCGCCTCCGCTGCGCCCGCGACGATCCCGCCGAGCATCGCCTGCTTCTGCTCCTCGGTGCCGAAGCGCTCGTAGGCGCCGGCCACGATCAGAGTGGTGGCCACGGCGCCGATCGGGGCCAGGCCACGCGCGCTCTCCTGCAACAGCAGGCACGCGTCGACCATGCCGCCGCCCGAACCGCCGTAGGCCTCGGGGATCGACGCGCCGACCCACCCCAGCTCGGCCATCTGGCGGTACAGCGCGTCGTTGTGGTGCTTCTCGCCCCCGTCGGTGAGCGCGTCGCGCTGCTCGCGCGTGCCGCACTCCTTGGCGCAGAAGTCGCGGATCGCCGCGACGAAGTCCTTCTGCTCGTCGGTCAGCGCGGCGCCCATCGTCCTAGGCCGCCGGCTTGTAGACGGTGACCACGGCGGCGCCGCCAAGGCCGATGTTGTGCTGCAGCGCGACCTTCGCCCCGTCGACCTGCCGCTTTTCGGCCTGGCCGCGCAGCTGCCAGGTCAGCTCGCTGCACTGCGCGAGGCCGGTGGCACCCAGCGGGTGGCCCTTGGAGATCAAGCCGCCCGAGGGGTTGACGACGACCTTGCCGCCGAACGTCGTCGCCTCGTCGTCGACGAGCTTGTGGCCCTCGCCCTGCTCGGCGAAGCCGAGCGCCTCGTATGTGATCAGCTCGTTGGCGCTGAAGCAGTCATGCAGTTCGCAGACGTCGACGTCGTCGGCGGAGATCTGCGCCTCCTCGTAGGCGCGGTCGGCCGCGGTCTTCGACATGTCGTAGCCGACGATCGTCATGCAGTCGGCGGTCTCGTCGAACGTGGAGGAGAGGTCGGTGACCATCGACTGTCCCACGATCTCGATCGCCTGGTCACCGAGGCCGCGCTCGTCGACGAAGCGCTCGGAGGCGACGATCGCGCAGCCCGCGCCGTCGCTGGTCGGCGAGCACTGCAGCTTGGTCAGCGGGTCGTGGATCATCTTCGCGTCCTTGATGTCCTGCAGCGAGTACTCCGTCTGGAACTGCGCATAAGGGTTGTTGACCGAGTGCTTGTGGTTCTTCCATCCGATCCACGCGAAGTGCTCGGGCGTGGAGCCGTACTTCTGCATGTGGTCGCGCCCGGCGTTGCCGAACATCTGCGGGGCGAAGGGGGACTGCTCGGGCTCGCGCAGCTCGAACATGCGGCCCATGTGCTTGTCCATCGCCGGCGTGCGGTCGGTGTACTTCATCCCCAGAGAGCCCTTCTCCATCTTCTCGAAGCCGATCGCCAGCGCGCAGTCGGCCAGGCCGCCCTTGATCGCCTGGCGCGCGAGGTACAGCGCGCTGGAGCCCGTAGAGCAGTTGTTGTTGACGTTGACGACCGGGATGCCGGTTAGGCCGAGCTGGTAGATCGCGCGCTGGCCGTAGGTCGAGTCGCCGTAGCAGTAGCCCGCGTAGGCCTGCTCGACGAGCTCGTAGGCGATGCCCGCGTCGGCCAGCGCCTTCTGCCCGGCCTCCTTGGCCCAGTCGGGGTAGTCGCCCTCCTTGGTGCCCGGCTTGTCGAACTTCGTCATGCCGACGCCGATCACATAGGTCTTCTGGCTCATGTCTGGCTCCTGGTTGCGGTTCGAGGTCAGCGTGGCGTGACGGGAGAGCGGCAGGCTACCAACTTACATGCGTTCGTGAATGCAAGTGTATAGCCTGTCCGCGATGGCCGAACCCGCGACCCCCACGGCCCAGCCGCGGCGCACGCAGGTGCAGCGCAGCGCGACCACCCGCGCGGCGCTGCTGGACGCCGCGCTGGAGTGCCTGGTCGAGTTCGGCTACGCGAACACGACCACGAGCCGGGTCGCCGAGCGTGCCGGGCTCTCGCGCGGAGCGCCCCTGCATCACTTCCAGACGCGGACCGCGCTGGTGGCCGCGGCGATCGAGCACTACGCCGACCGCCGCGGCGAGGAGCTGCGCGGCATCGTGGAACGGATGCCCGAGGGGCGCGATCGCACCGGCCGGTCGCTGGACCTGCTGTTCGAGCTGTTCTGCAGCCCGCTGTTCCAGGGCGCCGTCGACCTGTGGGCGGCCGCGCGGACCGACCCCGAGCTGCAGGCGAGCCTCGCGCCGCTCGAGCGCCGGCTGGCCCGCGACACCGTCGTGCTCTACCGCCTGCTGTTCCCCGCGCAGGCCGACCGCCAGGCGTTGATGGACCTCGTGCTCAACGCGATCCGCGGCGTCTCCCTGCTCGACGTCGTGATGCCCGGCACGGGCGCCACCGCCAAGCAGTGGCGCACCTCCCGCGCACTGCTCGTCGGGTTGCTCGACGCGGAGTAGGCCGCGTGCCGGACGGTGCCGGGCGCGGGCTTTCTGCAACATGGTCCCGGCACGCCGGAGGTTGGTGGCTGGCTGACGGAGGGCGCGACGCTTGCTTTCACGCGTGGCTGTTGCGTAACTCGCTGGCGGTTCGATCGGCTCGCTGGCCGGTGATTCGCGCGTGCCGCCTGATCGTGGGCGCTGAAGCCGCCCGGAAGCTGCTCGGGCGTCTCTTCAGGGGGTTGCCGCGGCCAGCTGGTGGCGGTGCAGCTTGCCCAGGTTGTGGG
>JACCQW010000317.1 GCA_013813955.1 Solirubrobacterales bacterium | reverse complement strand
GCCTGGGGCGTGGCGGGGGTCGGGGCCGGAGTCGCCGGCGCGGCCGGGGCGCCCGTCCCCGCGGCGGGCGCGGGCTCACCGGTTGTCGAAGTGGTGGTCGTCGACGTGGTCGACGCGCCGCCTGCGGGGGCCGCGTCGTCCGTGGTCGCCGTGGGGATCGTCAGCTCTGGCGTGGTGCGCGGCACCGCGCTGGAGGCCTCGTCGTCGCCGCCGCAGCCGGCCACGGGCGCGGCCAGCACGAGGAGGGCGAGCAGGGCAAACCGGCGGGCGCGCATCGGCGGCGTCGCGATCAGGCGATCGGCGCCATGCGCCGGCCGCAGTGAGGACAGTCGTTGAGGTCGCGCTGGGCGAGCTGATCGCACCACGAGCAGAAGCGCAGGTTCTCGACGGCCCAGGGGAGCCGCGAGGTCGAGGGCGCGAGCGGCAGGACCTTGCCGACGATGTCCAGCGGCTCGCCGGTCTCGCGGTCGACATAGATCCGGCCGGGCTCGGCCTCGCGGATGATCTCCCGGCCGGTGGAGGGCGTGCGCATGCGGTAGCGCTGGGCGGCGTTCACCGCGGGAACCCTACCAATCCGCCGCGGTCAGACCGGGGCGCGGCGGCGTCGTCGAGATGGTCTCCGAGATCGATCGCCCGGGCTCGCACGGCGCGGGCGAGCACGTCGACGATCGCGGGGTCGAACTGCCGCCCGGCCTCCAGGCGCACGCGCTCGAATGCCACCGACGTCGGCAGCGCGGCCCGGTACGGGCGCGCGGCGGTCATCGCCTCGAGCGCGTCGCAGATCGAGAAGATCCGTGCGACAAGCGGGATCTCCTCCCCGCCCAGCCCCTCCGGGTAGCCGGTGCCGTCCCAGCGCTCGTGGTGGTAGAGGATCATGTCGAGGACGGTCGGCGACAGCCGCAGGGGCCGCACCACGCGCGCGCCGATCCGGGGGTGGCGGCGCATGACGTCCCACTCCTGCGCGGTGAGCGCCGCGGGCTTCATCAGGATCGTCTCCGGCACGCCGATCTTGCCGACGTCGTGCAGCAGGCAGCCGTCGAGGAAGTCGTCGCTGCGGGCCAGGTGCGGGTCGACCTGCTCGGCGAGCCCGATCGCCAGGCGGCTGACATGGCGCAGGTGCCGGCTGGTTATCGAGTCCTTGGCCTCGACCGCGGCCACCAGGCTCTCGATCACGCCGCGGTCCCGGCGCCGTGACTCGCTTAGCAGCAGGGCGTGGACGTCGATCACCGGGCGCACGACGCTCACATCGAGCAGGCCGCGGCCCTCCATGGCCGCCAGCACCGTCGAGCGCGTCTGCCCGGCGTCCGCTCCGGCGAGCAGCAGCGACAGCCCCCCCGCATCGAGCACGCTGCGCACGAGCGCCGGGTCCGCGTCGCGCACCACGACGATGAGTTGCGTGGCGGGCCACAGCAGCTCGATGCGCGCCAGGGTGGCGACGACCCGCGCGTCGTCGAGCTCGGTCGCGTCGACGAGCGCGACCCCCGGGCCGGGACTCTCGCCCCGCAGCTCGGCCAGGGAGGCGAGCTCGATGATCTCCTCGATGGACTCCTCACCGTCCAGGGCCGCGCGCAGCTGCGACCTGAGCGATGCATCCGGTCCGATGAGCGCCACCCACCTGCTGTGAGGGCCCGCGTGTTGCACGTGCGAGAGAGTGTGTTGGTCGCGCCGCTGCAGGTCAAACCGGTCCGGGGTCGCCGGTCCACCGGCTGGGATATTGTTCCGCGCGCCGATGGGTGCGCCAAAGCTGACCAGACGACTTCTCTGCATGGGCGCGTGCGGTGCAGCGGCCGCCGTCCTCGCGGCCTGCGGTTCCGAGGGGCCCCCCGGCGACGCGAACCTGATCGCGGGCAAGCAGATGTTCGTGCAGAAGTGCGGCTCCTGCCACGTGCTCAACCGGGCGGGCACCACCGGCCGCCAGGGCCCCAGCCTCGATGCGGCGTTCAGCCGGTCGCTGGCCGACGGCTTCGGGCGCAGCGCGATCCGCGGGGTCGTGCACTCCCAGATCCTCAACCCCGCCAACCTGGACCCGGACAGCCCCGCGTACATGCCGGCCGATCTCGTCACCGGCAAGGGCGCGCAGGACGTCGCGGCCTACGTCGCGAGCGTCGTGGGCCGCGGTGGCGAGGACACCGGGCTGCTGGCCAGCGCGGTCAAGCCCGCAGGCTCCGGCAAGCCGGTGGCGGCGAAGGCCGGCGTCCTGGCGCTGCCCGCTGATCCCAACGGCCAGCTCGCCTACATCAGCGAGAAGGCCACCGCGGAGGCCGGTGAGCTCGAGCTCACCTCCGAGAACGAGTCCTCGGTCCCGCACAACATCGCCCTGGAGGGCGGCGGTGTGGAGGAGATCGGAGAGGTCGTCCAGGGCGGCGGCGTCTCGCGCATCACCGTCGCGGTCGATGCCGGCGAGTATCAGTTCTTCTGCACCGTCCAGGGCCACCGAGAGGGTGGCATGGAAGGGACCCTCACCGTCAAGTAGGCGGGGCGCGCGCCGCCGAGGCGGGGACGGCCGCGGCCGCGGCTCAGGTGAGCGCGCGGATCGCGACCACGAGCACCACCACCGCCGCCGCGACGGCGAGGACGCGCAGCAAGAAGGCGAACGCCGCGTCCTCGGATTCCCACGGGGCGCGCACGCCGCTGCGCTCAGATGATGTAGATCGACGTGTAGACGATGACCCACATGACGTCGACGAAGTGCCAGTAGATGCCGGGGATCTCCACGCCGCGGTGCTCATCCGCCGTGAAGTGCCCGCGGAAGGAGCGCACGGTGACCATGATGAGCAGCGTCAGCCCGATGAAGACGTGTGCGCCGTGCAGGCCGGTGAGCCCGTAGAAGATGGTGGCCGGGGCGTGGTCCTGGGGGGCGACGCCGAGGTTGACGTACTCGTTGATCTGGATGAACAGGAAGGTCGCGCCGAGCAGCGTCGTGAGCAGGATGCCCGTCCGCAGCCCGGCGCGGTTGCCGTTCTTGATCGACGTCTGCGCCCAGTGCATCGTCAGCGACGAACTGACGAGGATCGCGGTGTTCATCCCCGCGATCGCCTTGGGCAGCTCGACGCCGTCGACCGGAAACCAGGTGTGACCCTCCGCCACCAGCCTGATGAAGAAGTAGGCGGTGAAGAAGGCCCCGAAGACCATGATCTCCGAGATGATGAACAGCAGCATCCCGAGCAGGGCGGGCTCCACCCGCGAGCTGCGGTTGGCCGGCGGCGGCCCGTGGTGGTCGTCGTCGTGGTGGTCGAGCGCCACCCCGCCCGTGACGCTCGCGGCCTCCATGCTCAGGCCTTCCCGGCCGGCTCGCGCTCGGCCACGATGTGCTCGACCTCGACGTTCGCCGCCTTGCGCACGCGCTCGATCAGGTCGGCGCGCAGCCAGCCCGAGCGGGTGGCGGGCAGCGTGGAGATGATGACGCCGTCCACGCGGTAGTAGCGCAGCGCGTTCATCGTCGCGGTGTAGGGATCGGGGT
>JACCQW010000247.1 GCA_013813955.1 Solirubrobacterales bacterium | reverse complement strand
GTGCGCGGGCGCGGCGAACGCCGCGGCCGCGCCCTGGCCGCCGGCGCCGGCGTCGGCGTGAGCGTGGGCGGACCCCGCGTCGATGAGCGAGTCGAAGATCGAGCCCTGGCCGATCTGCGCGTCCTGCTGTGCCTTCTGCCCCGCTCCCTGCGCCTGCTCGAGCACGCCCAGCATGCCCTTGCGCGACGCGCCCGTCGACCCGAGCGCCCCGCACTTGATGAGCGCCTCGATCGCCTTCTTGTTCACCGCGCGGGCGTCGACCCGGGCACAGAAGTCCCACAGCGACTCGAACGGCTCGTCCTCGCGCGCGGCCTTGATCGCCTCGACCGCCGCGTAGCCCACGCCCTTCACCGCGTCCAGCCCGAAGCGGATGTTGCCCTCGCTGACGACGAAGTCGTGATCTGACAGGTTGACGTCCGGCGGCAGGATCTCGATCCCCATCTGCTCGGCCTGCGCGGCGAAGAACGGGACCTTGTCCTTTGTGGACATGACCGAGCTGATCAGAGCCGCCATGTACTCCGCCGGATGGTTGGCCTTCAGCCACGCCGTGCGGTAGGCGATCAGCGCGTAGCAGGCGGCGTGAGATCGGTTGAACGAGTAGTCAGCCGACCGCTCGTTGGTCGCCCACAGCTGCTCGATGACGTCCTCGCTCGTGCCCGAGGCGCGGCAGCCCTCCATGAACTCGGGGCGCAGCTCGGCCATCGCGGCGCGGTCCTTCTTGCCGATCGCCTTGCGCAGGTCGTCGGCCTTGGCCCCGGAGAAGCCGGCGAGCGTCTTGGCGATCTGCATCGCCTGCTCCTGATAGAGGGTCACGCCCTTCGTGGTCTCGGTGATCGGGCGCAGGCGCTCGTCGGCGAAGGTCACCGACTCCGGCTGGCGCTTGCCGCGAGCGTAGGTGGGGATCTGGTCCATGGCGCCCGGGCGGTACAGCGCGACGAGCGCGACGAGGTCGTCGAACTCCGTCGGGCGGACCTTGCGCAGCGCCTCCTGCATGCCCTCGGACTCGAACTGGAAGACGCCGATCGAGTCGCCGGCGGCGAGCATGTCGTAGGTCGGCGGGTCGTCGAGCGCCAGCGTCGTCATGTCCGGCCGCACCGCGGCCGAGCGCTCGATGATGTCCAGCGCGTCCTCGATGACGTCGAGGTTGCGCAGGCCCAGGAAGTCCATCTTCAGCAGGCCGAGGTCCTCGACGGGCTTCATCGAGAACTGCGTGACGATCTTGAAGATCTTGTTGCCCTCGTCGTCGACCTGGTTGGAGTCAGCGAGCTGCAGCGGCACGATGTCGGTAAGGGGGCGGTCGGCGATCACCACCGCGGCGGCGTGGATCGAGGAGTTGCGCACGATCCCCTCCAGGCCCCGCGCCACGTCGACGATCTGCTTGGCCACCGGGTCGGTGTCGTAGGCGATGCGCAGGGGCTGGCCATCCTTCAGGCAGTCCTCGAAGGACGGCGGGCGGCCCATGATCGGGTCGGGGATGAGCTTGGCCAGCTTGTCGCCGACGCCGTAGTCGTGCTCGAGCACCCGCGCCGCGTCGCGGGTGGCCGCGCGCGGGAACATCTTGCCGAAGGTCACGATCTGCGCGACCGACTCGCGGCCGTATTTGGCCACGACGTAGCGCATCACCTGCTCTCGCCCGCGCACGGAGAAGTCGATGTCGATGTCGGGCATCGACACCCGCTCCGGGTTGAGGAAGCGCTCGAAGAGCAGGTCGTAGCGCAGCGGGTCGACGTCGGTGATCGACAGGCAGTAGGCCACGATCGACCCTGCCGCCGACCCGCGGCCCGGGCCCACCGCGATCCCGTTCTCCTTGGCGTAGCGGACGAAGTCCCACACGATCAGGAAGTAGGCGTCGAAGCCCATCCGGTTGATGACGCCCAGCTCGCTCTCCATGCGCTCCAGGGCGGCGCCCGGGACGGGGTCTCCGTAGCGCAGACGCAGACCCTCCGCGACCCTCGCTCGCAGGTACTCCCGCTCGCCCGAGCCGTCGGGCGTCGGGTAGGCGGGGATGAGCTGGCGGCCGAGCTCGATCTCCACGTCGCAGCGCTCGGCGATCTGCAGCGTCGTGGCCATCGCCTCGGGCCAGCGCGCGAAGGACTGCGCCATCTCCTCGTTGGACTTCAGGTAGAACTCGTTCGTGTCGAAGGTCATCTTCGGCGCCTTCAGCGTGGACTTCGTCTGCACGCACAGCAGCGCAGTGTGGTGGTGGTAGTCCTCCTTGCGCAGGTAGTGCACGTCGGCGGTGCCCACCAGCGGCCGGCCTACCTCGCGGGCGATCCGCTCGATGCCCTCGTTGGCCTTCTCCTGCGCGGTCAGGCCGTTGTTCTGGACCTCGAAGTACACGTCCTCGGGGCCGAAGACCTGCAGCAGGTCGTCGGCGTGCGCGCGCGCCTCTCCGTCGCGGCCGTCGGCCAGGCGCTGGCAGAAGCGCGAGGCCAGGCAGCCCGTGAGCGCGATGATCCCGTCGGCGTGGCGCGCGAGCAGGCCGAGGTCGACGGTCGGCTTGCCGCGGTTGAGCCCCTCCAGGAAGCCCCTGCTCGAGAGCTTGACCAGGTTGCGGTAGCCGTCGTTCGTGGCGGCGAGCAGCGTGAGGTGGTTGTGCTCGTGGCGCCCGCGCGCGGTGTGATCGTCGACGAGGTAGATCTCACAGCCGAGGATCGGCTTCACGCCGTGCCTGCGGGCGGCCTTGAACAGCTCGATCGAGCCGTTCATCACCCCATGGTCGGTGAGCCCGAGCGCCGGCTGGCCGAAGGCCGCGGCGCGCTCGGCCAGGGCCTCGATCTTGCAGGCGCCGTCGAGCAGCGAGTACTCGGAGTGGACGTGCAGATGGGCGCAGGCTCCAGCGGTCACCGACGAGCGAGGATAGGCGCCGGGGCGGACGGGCCGGGTCCCCGGCGCGACCCGTTCCCGCACGTTGCGCAGAGCGTGCGCGGTCGGCGACGCCGACGTCGTAGGCCGGCGCCTCCGACTGTGCGCCGCTGCCCCGGCGGGGCACATGGGCGGGGCATCAGAGCGGTCGTGCGCGCCGCCTCGGCGCAGTTGCCCGCGCTACCGCGATTCGCGCCTGGTGGCGGCGAGCGCGAGGCCCACGACCGCCACGACCACCACGCCGGCGGTCGCGGAGCGCCGCGAGGGCAGCATGCTCCCGTAGCGCCGGCGCAGGTACCACAGGCCGCCACGCCAGACGGTGAATCCGAGGAGCTTGTAACCCATGAAGGCGACCCTACCCGCCGTCGCGCTCGCGAAGCCTGTAGGCCATGCGTGACTGCAGCGACCACAACTCGATGAAGCCGGGCGAGGCCTGCTGGGAGAACAGCCCGCCGGACTCCCCGAACGACGCGAGGGCCTGGTCGTAGACGGCGTTGGGCGACTCGCGGGTCACGACCCGCGCCGAGCCCTTGTAGAGCTTGACCCCGATCGTGCCGGTCACCTGCTCGTTGACGCTCTGCATGAACGCGTCGAGGTCGCCGCGCAGGGGCTCCCACCACAGCCCGGCGTACACGAGGTAGGACCACTGGCGGTCCAACTGGGCCTTGAACTGGTTCTGGTGGATCGTGCCCACGAGCTTCTCGAGGTCCTGGTGGGCCAGGAGCACGATCGCCGCGGCCGGCACCTCGTAGATGTCGCGCACCTTCAGGCCGACGATGCGGTCCTCGATGTGGTCGACGATCCCCACGCCGTGGCGACAGCCGATGTCTGCCACCCGCGCGAGCAGCTCCACGACCGCCAGGCGCTCGCCGTCCAGCGCCACGGGCACGCCCCGCTCGAAGCCGATCCGCACCGTCTGCGGCTCGTCGGGGGCCTGCTCGGGCGGCGTGACGAGCTGAAAGACGTCGTCGTCGGGCGCGTGGTCGAGGTCCTCGATCCAGCGGCCCTCCGAGCTGCGCCCCCAGAGGTTGTCGTCGATCGAGTACGGGGTGACCTCGGTGCCCCCCTTCACGGGGATCCCATGCCGCCGCGCGTACTCGATCTCCTCGTCCCGGCCCATCTGCCATCCGCGCACCGGCGCGATGACCTTCAAGTTGGGCGCGAGGGTTGCCACCGTAGCCTCGATGCGAACTTGATCGTTGCCCTTGCCCGTGCAGCCATGGGCGATCGTGTCGCAGCCCGAGCGACGGGCGTACTCCACCGCGAGCTTGGCGATCAGCGGGCGCCCGAGCGCCGTGAACAGCGGATACCCACCGCCGTACAGGGCGTTGGCCTTGATCGCGGGCACCACGTACTCGAGCGCGAACTGCTCGCGCGCGTCGACCGTGAAGCACTCGACGGCGCCGATCTGCCGCGCCTTGCCCTCGATGACGTCGTAGTCCTCGCCCGGCTGGCCGAGATTGACGGTCAGCGTCACGACCTCGGCCGCGTACTCGTCGGCGATCCACTTGAGCATCACGCTTGTGTCCAGGCCGCCGGAGTACAGCAGCAGGACGCGACCGACCTCCCCCGGCTCGGCGAGATAGGAGGCGGTGCGGGTGTGCGGCGTGCGGGCGGTCGTCTCGGCCATCGGGCGGCGAAGGTTACGAGGGATCGCCGGTCGGGGCACGACGCGTTGCACCGAACCCGCAAGAACGTGACGTCTGCTGCGTTATCAGCTACCTTCCCGTAAACAGGGGCGCGGCGTGGGGCCGCGGCCGGAACGGATTTCCATCAATCAGGCAGGGGGAAACACCATGATCACGGAGGCTCGCCGCGTTCCACGCGGTGCTGGCGTGATGACGCTCATCGCGCTCGCCATCGTCCTGCTCGCGGCCGTTCCGGCGGCGCGTGCGGACACGATCTACCCGGACAACAAGGCCACGGGCACGTCCTTCGACGTAGGGCTCGACGGCTGGACGGAGTTCTCCAATGAGTGCACGCTGCTGCTCGGGGCCGTACCGGTCGACCAGCCGGTCTGCGAGACGCAGACGCTGCACGCACCCGGCATCGGCACGCCCCCGGGCTCGCTGGAGCAGCGCGCGACCAAGGGCGCCAGCGGCCTGGCCCCGCTGCTGCTGAAGGGCACCGCGGTGGCGCTATCCCCCCAGTTCACCGTGACCGGCCCGGCCGGAACTCCCGCGAACACCGGTTTCGACGCGATCTTCCAGTACGACGTGTGCGCCGTCTTCGAGGGACTGCTGAACATCGGTGCCCGGGACACCTACACGTTCACGCTCGTTGACTTCTCCGACGGCGTCCCCGACGCAGATCGGCGCCAGGAGCTCTTCAGCGAGACGCTGACGGACCTCCCCGCCAGCTGCTCCCCCGGCTTCGACGGCAGGTTGAACAACGCGCTACCCGCTGATGTGGTGCGCACCGGCCACCAGTACCGCATCGAGCTGAAGAGCGAGTTCGAGACGAGCGTCGCGTCCGCGGCGGCATACGACATCCGGGCGTTCTTCGACAACATCCGCCTGCGCGTCGCCGACGGCACCCCGACCTTCGTGTCGCCGCCCACCGTCGTCACCCGCGACGCGACGAACATCACGGAGACGACCGCAACCCTCAACGGGACGTTGAACCCGCAGGGCAACAACACCACGTACCACTTCGAGTACGGGACCGCGGCCAACGCGCTGAACACGAGCACACCGGACCGCCAGGCGGGCAACGGGATCGTCGACCAGGACGTGGCCGAGCCGATCGCCGGGCTGACGAGGTGCACCACGTACTTCTTCGAGCTCGTGGCCAGCAACGGGATCGGCCAGCCACAGCCGGACGGCACCGTCAACCGCGGTGGCGTGCGGTCGTTCAGCACCGACTGCCAGCCCACCGCCGAGACCCTCGCGGTCACCGGCATCGGGGCGACGGCGGCGACGTTCAACGGCCGGGTGAACCCCAACGGTCGCGAGACGACGTACATCTACGAGTACGCCACGAACGCGTCGTTCACCAACAACCGGCAGACGACCGCTCCGCGGTCGGCGGGCAGCGGCCGCACGCCGGTCGAGCCGCTCAGCGTGCCGGTCGACGGCCTCACGCCGCAGACCGGGTACTTCGTGCGGATCATCGCCACGAACGACCTCGGCACCGCCACGGGCAACACCGTCGCGTTCACCACGGCGGGCACCGGCGCGACCGGCCCGCAGGGCCCGGGTGGCGCCACCGGTCCGCAGGGCCCGGGTGGCCCGGGTGGCCCGGGTGGTCCCGCCGGGCCCCAGGGTGTCGGCGGACCTGCCGGTCCGACCGGCGGATCCGGCCCGTCCGGCCCGCGTGGGCCGGCGGGGCCCGCGGGGACGCTGGGATCCTCGATCGAGGATCTGCTGTCCAGCTCGCGCCGGGCGATGATCCGCATCGACAGCGCACGGCTCGTCGTGCCGCTGCGCGGCCGGGACATCGGCCGCGTGCGGATCAAGGTGTTCTGCCGGCGGATCGCCGTGCGGACGTGCTCGGGCAACATCAAGGTGCGCACGGTCAACAAGATCAACCCGGCCAGCCGCGGCAGCCGTCCGCGCCGCCGCGTGACGTTCTCGACCGCGCCGGTGCAGCTCGACGAGGGCAAGGTCGGCTTCGCGATCTTGAACTTCAACGCGCAGCGCCGAGCCGTCCTGCGGCGCATCGGGTCCGCGCAGGTGACGGTCATCGCGACGGTCATCGACGCCAACAACAACCGCCAGAACGTCCGGCGTACCGCCCGGGTGATCCGCGGGCGCTGAGCCGGCGGCAGGCATAGGGCGACGGCTCGCGGGCCCTTCTCTTCTAGAGGAGGGCCCGCAGTCGTCGCAGGGCGTCCTCGACCTCGTCCTCGCCGATGGTCAGCGGCGGCAGCAGGCGCACGGTGGCCGGCCCGGTCGCGTTGAGGACCAGGC
>JACCQW010000224.1 GCA_013813955.1 Solirubrobacterales bacterium | reverse complement strand
GTCGGAGGGCTCGCCCGCCGGAGCGCGGTCTACGGGAGGCTTCGCCACAGCTCGGCCACCGCCTCCGCAGCGCCCTGCAGTGGGACTCCGGCCTCGACGTCCTCGCGCCCGCGGCGGCGCTGAACCTCCGCGGCGCCAGCCTCCAGCGACCGGCGCCCGACGGTCAGCCGCAGCGGACAGCCGAGCAGCTCAGCGTCCGCGAACTTCTCCCCCGGCCCGGCGTCGCGGTCGTCGAGCAGGACGTCCAGCCCGATCGTGCCCAGCTCCTCGTACAGGCGCTGGGCGGCGGCGCGCTCCTGGGTGCCCTCCTTGCCCAGCGCCACGACCTCGACGTCCCACGGCGCGAGCGCGCGCGGCCAGGCGATCCCCTGCTCGTCGGCGAACTGCTCGACGGCGGCGGCGGCGATGCGCGCCGGCCCGATCCCGTAGGAGCCCATCCAGATCGAGTGCTCCTTGCCGTGCTCGTCGAGGTAGGTGGCCTCCAGCGGATCGGAGTAGAACGTCCCGAGCTGGAAGATGTTGCCGACCTCGATCGCGGGCTCGACCGTGATCGGGTGCCCGCCGACGGTGTCGCCCGCCTCGACCGAGCGCACGTCGCCGCGCTCGAACACGAAGTCCCTGCCCGGCTGCACCCCGCGCAGGTGGTGGTCGGGCTCGTTGGCGCCGACCACGTAGCCGCCGTCGGACACCGCCTCGTCGAGCAGCACGGGCACGTCGGCGCCGACCGGCCCGATGAAGCCGGGGGGCCCGATGTGCTCGCGCACCTCGTCGTCCTGCGCAGGGCGGAAGCGGGTGCCCAGCGCGTTGGCGAGCTTGATCTCGTTGACGCGATGGTCGCCGCGGACGAGCACGAGCACGAGCCCGCGCCCGTCGGCCACCACCGGGAACGCCTTCAGCATCACGCCGGCCGGCACGCCCAGCGCGCCCGCGACCGCGTCGATCGTGCTCGCCCCCGGCGTGTGCGCGCGCTCGGGGCGCTCCAGCGGCGCGGGCAGGTCGACCGGACGCGCCAGCGCGCTGGCCACCTCGACGTTCGCGGCGAAGCCGGGGGCCAGCGCGACCTCGTTCTCGCCGGCGGGGCACGGGGCCATGTACTCGTGGGCGCCGTGGCCGCCCATGGCGCCGACGTCGGACTCGACGCGGTACCACTCGAGCCCGCAGCGCTCGAAGATCCGGTCGTAGGCGGTGATGTGCTTCTCATAGCTCGCCTGCAGGCCCTCCGCGTCGCGGTCGAAGGTGTAGGAGTCCTTCATGACGAACTCGCGGGTGCGCAGCACGCCCGCGCGCGGGCGCGGCTCGTCGCGCTCCTTGACCTGGAAGTGGTAGAGGATCAGCGGCAGATCGCGGTAGGAGCGCACGATCTGCGCGACGTGCATCGTCACGCACTCCTCGTGCGTCATGGCCAGGACCATCTCGGCGCGCCGCCGGTCGGTGAGCTTGAAGAGCTCCTGGCCCATCGTCTCGTAGCGCCCGCTGCGCCGCCACAGCTCGGCGGGCTGCAGCACCGGCATGAGCATCTCCTGGCCGCCGATCGCGTCGATCTCCTCCCGCACGATCCGCACGACGTTCTGGTGCACGCGCCACCCGGCGGGCAACCATGTCCACAGGCCCGCGCCGACCTGGCGGATGAGCCCCGCGCGCACCATCAGCTTGTGCGAGAGGGCCTCGGCGTCGGCAGGCGGCTGGCGCTCGGTGGGCAGGAGGAGATCGGCGAGACGGGTCACGAGGTCGCGCCCAAGCCTACGGGTAGAGTCAGGCACGAGACTGCAATCCAAGGAGACTCCCCCATGGCCTATGAGGTTCCCGCTCTTCCCTACGCCGCCGATGCGCTCGAGCCCCACATCGACGCGCAGACGATGACCATCCACCACGACAAGCACCACCAGGCGTATGTGGACAAGGTCAATGCGGCACTCGAGGGCACCGAGCACGCCGACGCGCCGATCGAGGAGATCGTGGCCAACCTCGACGCGATCGCAGAGGACAAGCGCGCGGCGGTGCGCAACAACGGCGGCGGGCACCTCAACCACACCCTGTTCTGGGAGTCGATGGGCCCCGACGGCGGCGGCGCCCCCGACGGCGACCTCGCGACGGCCATCGACGCCGCCTTCGGCTCCTTCGACGAGTTCAAGGAGTCCTTCGAGGCCGCGGGCGTCGCCCGGTTCGGCTCCGGCTGGGCGTGGCTCGTGCTCGACGGGGATTCGCTGGCCATCATGAGCACGCCCAACCAGGACAACCCGATCAGCGACGCGAAGACGCCGCTGCTGGGCAACGACGTCTGGGAGCACGCCTACTACCTCAGCTATCAGAACAAGCGCCCGGACTACCTGAAGGCGTGGTGGAACACCGTGAACTGGGCGAAGGTGGCGGAGCGCTACAGCCGGGCGCGCGGCTGACCGATAAGGCCCCAGCCGGGCCGGTGCGGAACTCCGCGACCACGCCCGTGTTCTGATGTCGGGCCGGCACGTACCCGTCCCGCCCGACCGTGTCCACGTCCACGCTTGGCAGGAGCAGATGCTTCCCACCTTCCGCACATTCCTCCTGGCCCTGTTCCTGGGAGCGCTGCTCGCACCCGCGGCGCAGGCGAGCCCAGGACAGCTCTCGATCATGATGGACGACGATCTGCTGCTCTATCGCGACGACGGCACGGCGACGCGGACGCTGACGCAGATGAAGTCGCTCGGTGTGGACACGGTCCGGGTGACGATGCTCTGGCGCGTCGCCGCCGAGAACGCGCGGCTGACCCCGAGCGAGATCCGCGAGCTGAAGGGCAGCGCCAAGACGCGTGCCCGCCGGCAGGCCCGGCGCTTCCGGGGCGCCGACCCGGCCACCTATCCGGTGCGCAACTGGGACCGATACGACAATCTCGTCCGCAAGGCCAACGAGATCGGTCTGCAGGTCTACTTCAACGTCACCGGCCCCGGCCCCCGGTTCGCGCACGCCGATGCGCCCAGGAGCCAGCGGCGCAACCAGGGCACCTGGAAGCCGAAGGCCGGCCTGTACAAGCAGTTCGTCACCGCGGTGGGCAGGCGCTACAGCGGCACCTACCGCGACGAGAACGGCTCGCGCACGGCCCTGCCGCGCGTGAGCTTCTGGTCGCTGTGGAACGAGCCCAACCAGGCGGGCTGGCTGTCGCCGCAGTGGGAGCAGCGCGGCTCCAGCCGCGTGCCCGCCGCGCCGGCCATGTACCGCGAGCTGCACCACTTCGGCTACCGCGGCCTCGTGGCCAGTGGCCATGGCGGCGACACGGTCCTGCTGGCCGAGACCGCGCCGCTGGGCACCAGCCGGCCGACGTCGCGTGAGCCGATGCGCCCTGGCCTGTTCCTGCGCGAGCTGGCCTGCGTGCAGCCCGACGGGACGCTCTACTCCGGCCGCGCGGCCTCGCTGCGCGACTGCGGTGACTTCGACCGCCGTGGCGCGCTGAAGGCCACCGGCTACGCTCACCATCCCTACACCAAGAACGTGGCCCCGACGGTGCGCAACGGCCACCCCGACGCGTACACGATGGCCAACATCTCCGAGCTCGGGACGCTGCTCGACAACCTGTCGGCCAAGACCGGCGGCGACATTCCCTCCGGGCTGCCGCTGCTCATGACCGAGTTCGGCTTCGAGTCCAACCCGCCGGACCCGCACAGCGGCGTGCCGCTGGACACGCAGGCCCAGTTCAACCAGATCGGCGAGTTCATGGCCTGGCAGAACCCGCGCATCCTCGCGCAGGCGCAGTTCATCCTGCGTGACGTCGCGCCGGTTCGGAAGTTCAGGAAGGGCTCCAAGCCGTACTGGTTCACCTACCAGTCGGGGCTGTTCTTCCAGCGCGGCCTGCCCAAGCCGGCAGCCTTCGCGTACTCGATGCCGTTCCTCGGCTTCCTGATCGGGACCGACCCCACGACGGGCACCGCGCGCGCCGGGTTCTGGGGCCAGCTGCGCTTTCTGCGCAACGGGGTGACGGACTCCGCACGCATCCAGTGGCGCCCGAGGGACCGTTCGCAGGACTGGACGACCGTCGGTGAGCCGATTCCCGTGGACCCGCGCGGCTTCTACGAGGCCCAGCGCTCTGCTCCCCTGCCCGTGCCCGGCGAGTGGCGCGCGATCTGGCAGACGGCGGACGGCCAGGTCGGGCAGTTCAGCCTGAGCACCCCGATCGGCTAGGCGCGGTTCGGCTACCGTTGCGCGCCGCATGATCCCGTTCCCGTGCCGCCTGGTCGCACCCGCCGTGGCGCTCATCGCGCTCGTCGCGCTGCCCGCGCCCGCCGCGCTGGCCGCGCCCGACCAGGCGTCGATCATGATGGACGACGACCAGCTGCTGTACCGCACCGACAACGCGCGCGGGCGCGCGCTGACGAAGATGAAGGGCCTGGGCGTCGACGCCGTCCGCGTCACGGTCCTGTGGCGCGTCGTCGCCGAGGGCGCGGACCCGACCGCGCGGGAGATTCGCCGCGAGCGCACCGACCGCGCGCGTGCCAGGGCGCGGCGCCAGAAGGCGCGCTTCGATCCCGACGACCCGAAGACCTACCCCACGCGCAACTGGGACCGCTACGACAACCTCGTCAAGGACGCCTCCCGCATGGGCATCCGCGTCCTCTTCGACGTGACCGGGCCGGGGCCGCGCTGGGCGCACCGTAACGCTCCGCCCAGCCAGCGGAGCAACCAGGCGACGTTCAAGCCGTACCCCACGCGCTTCCGCGACTTCGTGGAGGCCGTGGGCAAGCGCTACTCCGGCGGCTACCGCGACGAGAACGCCGGACGGGGGCCGCTGCCGCGCGTGAACCTCTGGTCGATCTGGAACGAGCCCAACCAGGCCGGCTGGCTGTCGCCGCAGTTCGAGCGCCGCCAGGGCCAGCTCGTGCCCGCCTCCCCCGCGCTGTATCGCCGGCTCTTCCATGCCGGTCGGCAGGCGCTGGAGAGCACCGGCCACGGGGGTGACCCGATCCTCATCGGCGAGACCGCGCCGCTGGGCTCAAACTCGCGTGGCGCGCGCACCGCCATGCGTCCCGGCCTGTTCCTGCGCGAGCTGGTGTGCGTGGCGCAGAACGGCACGCGCTACGGCGGGGCCGACGCCGCGCGGCGCGACTGCGACGACTTCGCCCGCCGCGGGCCGCTGCGGGCCACCGGCTACGCGCACCATCCGTACACGCGCAGGGGCGCGCCGACCCGCGCGCCGCGCAACGCCGACGACCTGACGATCGCCAACTCGGCGGCGCTCGGGACGCTGCTGGACACGCTGTCGGCCCAGTCCGCCGGAGCGCTGCCGTCGGGGCTGCCGCTCTTCTACACCGAGTTCGGCTACGAGAGCAATCCGCCGGACCCGCTCAACGGGATCCCGGTCGCGCGCCAGGCCGACTACAACCAGGTCGGCGAGTTCCTGGCCTACACCGACCCCCGCGTGAAGGCGATGACCCAGTTCCTCCTGCGCGACGTCGCACCGGTGCGGAGGTTCAAGAAGGGCTCCAAGCCGTACTGGTTCACCTTCCAGTCCGGCCTGTTCTACCGGAGCGGCCGCGCCAAGCCGGCGGCCTTCGCCTACTCGTTTCCGTTCATCGCCTTCAAGCAGGGCCCCGGACAGGTCGGCTTCTGGGGCCAGCTGCGCTTCCGGCCCGACGGCTCGCCGGACGTCGCGGTGATCCAGACCCGCCCCAACGCGCAGACGCCGTGGGCCCAACTCGGGCCCGAGATCGCCACCAACCCGCGCGGCTTCTTCACCGCCTCGTCCCCGGCGCCCTCTCCCACTGCCGAGTACCGCGCAGTCTACGTCGACCCGGTCACGCTGAAGGTGGCCAACGCCTCGCTTGCCACCAAGCCCTAGCGGGCGGCATGGTGGTAAGGCGCGGCCGAGCACCGGCCGGCCACCGGGCGGCGTGGTGGGCTAGGCGCGGGTGAAGCGCCGGCCGGCCACCGGGCTGACGTCCTCGTCGAGGACGGCGAGCACGTCGTCGCCGCCGTCGTGGGCCGCGGCCTCGGCCTTCTCCAGCGCGGCCAGGCGCTCGGGCGTCATCGCGGTGGCGTCCTCGTTGGCCTGCAGCCACGCGGCGCCCTCGGCGGCCGCGCGCTCGTCGACGACGATCTTCCGCGACGTGGCGTACTTGTCGATCTCCTCGAAGAGGACGTCGACCAGCTGCTCGGTGGGCACCTTGCGAAGCGGCTTGCCGCGGCTGAAGATCAGCCCCTCGTCCTTGGCGCCGGTGATGCCGAAGTCCGCGTGCGACGCCTCGCCGATGCCGTTGACCGCACAGCCCAGCACGGCGACCTCGATCGGGTCGGCGTAGGCCTCCAGGCGGCGCTCGATCTCGGTCACGACGGTGTCCATGTCGAACTGCAGGCGCCCGCAGGTCGGGCAGGCGATGAGGACGGGGCCGCGCTCGCGCAGCCCCAGCGCCTTGAGGATCTCCCAGGCGACCTTGACCTCCTCCTCGGCGTGAAACGTCGAGAGGCTGATGCGGATCGTGTCGCCGATGCCGTCGGCGAGCAGCGTGCCCAGGCCGACGGCCGACTTCAGGCTGCCCGACCACTTCGTGCCGGCTTCCGTGATGCCGAGGTGGAGCGGGTAATCGATCCGCTCGGACAGGATCCGATTGGCGGCAATCGTGTTCGGCACGTTCGTCGACTTGATCGAGACCTTGAAGTCGGTGAAGTCGAGGCGCTCCATCAGCGCCACGAACTCGACGCCGGCGGTCACGAGCGCCTCGACCGGGTTCTCGCGCTCGAGCGCGTGCAGGTGCTTGGGCAGCGAGCCGGAGTTGACGCCGATGCGCAGCGGCGTGCTCGCGGCGGTCGCGCGCGCGGCGACTTCGGCGACCTTGTCCGGGCCACCGATGTTGCCGGGGTTGAGCCGCACGCAGTGGGCCCCCGCGTCGATCGCCTTGAGGGCCAGCGTGTGGTTGAAGTGGATGTCGGCGATGATCGGGATCGGCGACTCGCGGACGATCGTCTTCAGCGCCTCGACGTCTTTCTCGCGCGGCACCGCGACGCGGACCAGGTCGGCCCCCGCCTCGGCGACCGTCCGGATCTGGGCCATGGTGGCCGTCAGGTTCGCCGTCTCGGTCTTGGTCATGGTCTGCACGACGACGGGAGCTCCGCCGCCGATCTGCACACCGCCGACGTTCACGTGTCGCTTGGAGGCCATCCCCGACGATTCTAGGAGCCTCGGCGGGCGCCCCGGCGCCACCGCCACCCGCGCGAGCTACCTCAGGAGGAGGAGGACACCGCGGCGCGCTGCCCGCCCGCGCCGACCGAGGACCGCTCGATCCAGATGTCGGTGGACCCACGCGACTCGCCGTAGAGGCGGTCGAGCGCGGTCGAGTAGCGGTCCTGGACGAGTCCGCGCTTGATCTTCAGGCTGGCGGTGATCTCGCCCTCGTCCTGCGAGAGCTCGCGCCCGAGCACGTGGAAGCGCTTGACCTGCTCGATCGGCGCGAAGCGCCGGTTGACCTCGCCGACCGCGCGCGAGAGCTCGGCCTGCACCCGCTCGTCGGCGGCCAGCGCGGCGGGATCGTCGGCGTCCAGGCCGAGCTCCCGGGCGAGGCGCACCGCTTCCACCGGGTCGAGCGCGACCAGCGCGACCAGGTAGGGACGGCGATCGCCGTGGACGACCGCCTGGGAGATCCACGGGCAGCCGGTGAGGGCGAGCTCGAGGTTGGCCGGCGAGATGTTCTTGCCGCTCGAGGTGACGACGATCTCCTTCTTGCGGCCGATCACCGTGAGGTACCCGTCGCCGTCGAGCGCTCCGAGGTCGCCGGTCAGCAGCCAGCCGTCGCGCAGGGCCGCATCGGTGCCGGCGGGATCGCCGTCGTAGCCCGCGAACACGTTCGGTCCTCTGAGCAGGATCTCATCGTCTTCGGCGATGCGCACCTCGCAGCCGGGGAGCGCCGGCCCGACCGTCCCGAAGCGCCGGCCGATGAGCGGGTTGAGGGTGCTCACCGCGCTGGTCTCGGTCATCCCGTAGCCCTCGAGGACGGGAATGCCGCATGCGTCGAAGAACTCGAGGATGGCGGGATCGATCGGCGCCCCGCCGCAG
>JACCQW010000206.1 GCA_013813955.1 Solirubrobacterales bacterium | reverse complement strand
GACCAGACGATCCTCGTCTTCGACCTCGGCGGCGGCACGTTCGACGTGTCGGTGCTGGAGATCGGCGAGGGCGTCTTCGAGGTCAAGTCCACCGCCGGTGACAACCATCTCGGCGGCGACAACTTCGACAAGGCGCTCGTCGACTGGCTCGCGGCGGAGTTCAAGCGCGGCCAGGGCATCGACCTGAAGAACGACCCGATGGCCCTGCAGCGCCTCTACGAGGCGGCCGAGAAGGCCAAGATCGAGCTGTCGACAGCGCAGGAGTCCCAGATCAACCTGCCGTTCATCACGGCCGACGCGTCCGGGCCCAAGCACCTCGACGTGCGCCTCACGCGCGCCAAGCTCAACGAGCTGACAAGCGAGCTCGTCGACCGCATCGTCGCCCCCGTGCGCCAGGCGCTCGACGACGCCAAGGACAAGGGCGCCGCCGAGATCGACCACGTCGTCCTCGTCGGCGGCATGACGCGCATGCCCGCGGTGCAGGAGAAGGTCAAGGAGCTCACGGGCAAGGAGCCCCACCGCGGCGTCAACCCCGACGAGGTCGTGGCCGTCGGGGCCGCCATCCAGGCCGGCGTGCTGGCCGGCGACGTCAAGGACGTCCTGCTGCTCGACGTGACCCCGCTGACGCTGGGAATCGAGACCAAGGGCGGCGTCATGACCCGGCTCATCGAGCGCAACACCACGATCCCCACGCGCAAGGGCGAGGTGTTCTCGACCGCCGAGGACAACCAGCCGTCGGTGGAGATCCACGTGCTGCAGGGCGAGCGCGAGATGGCGCAGGGCAACAAGTCGCTGGGCAAGTTCCAGCTGACCGGGATCCCGCCCGCGCCGCGCGGCGTGCCGCAGATCGAGGTCGCCTTCGACATAGACGCCAACGGCATCCTCAACGTGTCGGCCAAGGACCTGGGCACCGGCAAGGAGCAGAAGATCGAGATCAGGGCGGGCTCGGGCCTCAGCGACGACGAGATCAAGAACATGGTCGCCGACGCGGAGACGCACGCCGACGACGACCGCCGGCTGCGAGAGCTCGCCGAGGCGCGCAACGCGGGCGAGAACGCGGCCTACCAGGCCGAGCGCCAGCTCAAGGACCTCGAGGAGAACGTCTCGGAGGAGCAGAAGGGCGAGATCGAGGGCCTGATCGCCGAGCTGCGCGAGACGCTGACCGGCGAGGACGCGGCCGCCATCACCGCGAGGACCGACGCGCTGCAGACGGCGTTTCACAAGATCTCCGAGGCGATGTACGAGAAGGTGCAGGCCGAGCAGGCCGCCGCCGCCGGCGAAGGCGGTCAGGCCGGCAACGGTGCGGCGGCCGACGGCGCTGCGGCCGAGGAGGACGTCGTCGACGCCGAGGTCGTGTCCGAAGACGATCCCGCGCGCCCGCGGTAGACCCCGTGCCCGAGGATCCGAAGACCGAGCACGTGCAGGCGCCGCCCGGGGGGGCGGCGCCGCCTGTGGCCGACGAGGTCGAGGCCCAGGCGGTGCAGGCCCCGGAGGCCGAGCCCGCGTCCGAGGCCGACCTCGTCGAGGAGGTCGAGGCCACCCCGGAGGCCGAGGCCGCCGAGGAGGACCAGGACGAGCTGCGCGAGCGCGCGGCCCGGGCGCAGGAGTACCTCGCCCTCGCGCAGCGCACGCAGGCGGACTTCGAGAACTTCCGCAAGCGCATGACCCGCGAGGTCGCCGCGGCGGAGGCGCGCGGCATGGGCCGGCTGGCCAAGGAGCTGCTGCCCGCGCTGGACAACCTCGAGCGCGCGCTGGCCGCCGCGGAGGCCGTCGAGCAGGAACACCACCTGACCGAGGGCATCCGGCTCGTGCAGATCGAGCTGTCGGCGGCCCTTCACCGCGCCGGCATCGAGGGCTACCACCCCGAGGGCGAGCGCTTCGACCCCGCCCACCACGAGGCGATCGCCCAGCAGCCCGTCGAGGGCACCGAGCCCGGCACCATCGTCGAGGTCCTGCAGTCCGGCTACCGTCTCAACGACGCGATCCTGCGCCCGGCGCGGGTGATCGTCGCCGGCTAGGGAGCACCGCAGCGATGGCCGCCCAGGATCACTACCGCGCGCTCGACGTCGATCGCAAGGCATCGCCCGAGGAGATCAAGAAGGCCTACCGCAAGCTCGCGCGCCAGTACCACCCCGACCGCAACCCGGGCGACGCGAAGGCCGAGGAGCGCTTCAAGGAGATCTCCCAGGCCCACGACGTCCTGTCGGACCCCGAGAAGCGCAAGGCCTACGACCGTGCGGGGCTGAACCCGTTCGCGAGCGGCGGGCGTGGCTCGGGCACTGGCGCCGGCGGCTTCGACGCGGGCGGGTTCGGCGACATCATCTCCGACCTGTTCGGCCAGCGCGCCCGCGGCGGGGGCACCGCAGGGGGCGGGCGCGGCCCGCGAGCCGAGCGCGGCCGCGACCTGGAGGCCGAGGTGTCCATCAGCTTCGACCAGGCTGTCGCCGGCGCGCAGATCCCGCTCTCGGTGCCGACCGCCGAGCGCTGCCCGACGTGCTCGGGCACCGGCGCGCGGGCCGGTACCGCGCCGAAGGTCTGCCCGCGCTGCCAGGGTCGCGGAATCGAGTCGGAGGGCCAGGGCCTGTTCTCGATCTCACAGCCGTGCTCGCGCTGCGGTGGGGCGGGCACGATCATCGAGGACCCGTGCCCGACATGCAACGGCATCGGCCAGACGCGGACGGTCAAGCGCTACCGGGTCAACATCCCCGCCGGGGTCAAGGAGGGCAGCCGCGTGCGGCTGGCCGGCAAGGGCGAGCCCGGGCGCAACGGCGGCCCGTCCGGCGACCTGTTCGTCCTCACCCATGTGCAGGCTTCACCCGTGTTCACGCGCAGGGGAGCCAACGTCGAGGTCCAGGTGCCGCTCACGATCCCCGAGGCGCTGCGCGGCGCCGAGATCGAGGTCCCGACGCTCAACGGGCGCAAGACGCTGCGCGTCCCGCCCGGGACGAAGCCGGGCACCGTCCAGCGCCTGCGCGGGGAGGGCCCGCCACGCCTGGGGGCGGCCGGCCGCGGGGACATCCACTACCGCTTCACGCTCGACCTGCCCGACCGCCTCACCCCCGAGCAGGAGGCCGCGGTAGGCGAGCTGGAGAAGGTCCTCGACGCCAACCCCCGGGCTGGGCTCTTCGCATGACCGGGCGCCGGCGCACCACGACCCGGATCGAGGTCTCCGCCGACCGCGGCGTGTTCATGATCTCCGTCGCCGCCGAACTGGCGGAGATGCACCCGCAGACGCTGCGCATGTACGAGCAGCGCGGACTGATCGAGCCCAAGCGCTCGCCCAAGGGGACGCGGCTGTACTCCCAGGAGGACGTGGAGCGCCTGCGCCGCATCCAGCGCATGACGGCCGACCTCGGGCTGAACCTCGCCGGCGTGGAGCGGGTGCTCGAGCTCGAGGGCCAGCTCGCGCGCGCTCGCAAGCGCGTCGAGGGCCTGGAGCGCCGCCGCCGCGAGCTCGAGGCCGAGATCATCGAGCTCGAGGGCCGGCGCGAGCGGGTCCGGGCCGACCTCGTGCGCTACGAGGGCACCCGCGGCGAGCTCGTCCGCGCGCGGGACGCGCGGCCGTTCACGATCCCGATCGAGCGCGGCACCGACCGCTAGCGCGCGCGAGGGCTGCTGGGCGCCTCGCCGGGCGCGTAGCCCTCGTCCTTGCTGGGCGGGGCGTCGGAGTCGCGCAGCTCGGGCGAGTCCTCGCCCGCGCCCTCGGCGTTCCCGCGCGTGGTCCCGTCCCCGTCGCCCGCAGCCTGCTCCTCCGCGGCTTTGCGTCCCGGGGCGTCGGGCGGGAGATCGTGGGGGCTGATCTCGGCATGGGCCTCGCGGGTGTCGCCGAGCGCCGTCTCGTCGGCGATGACGTGGGCGGTCGGGACCTGCGCGTCGCTGTCGGCCTGGGCTTTCAGCACGTCGCCGCCGTGGCGGTCCATGTCGCGCTTGGCCAGCAGGTCGTTGGCCAGAAAGAAGCCGAGGATCAGCACGGCGAGGATCGCGATCGGGATCGCGAAGGACGCCTCGCCCACGGCGACGGCGGCCACGATCAGGATGGCGAAGAACAGCAGCGCGATCCCGTACACCGTGGTGCGTCCCATGCTCTGACCGTACCCGCTGGCGCGTCGCCGCTCACAAAAGAAAATCTCAGTCGGCTACACTGAGATCGATGCAAGCAGACCGTTTCACGATCAAGACCCAGGAGGCCCTGCAGGAGGCGCTGTCGCTGGCGGCCGGCGGTGGTCCGGCGGGTGGCGGCCGGCTCCACGCGCAGGTCACCCCGGAGCACCTGCTGTTCGCGCTCCTCGGCCAGCAGGACGGCATCGTCGCGCCGATCCTGCGAAAGCTCGGCGCCGGGTCGGGCGGGGTCGAGTCCCTGCGCGCCGACGTCGACGACGCCCTCGCCGCCCTGCCCACGCTCGCCTCCCCGGCCGAGCCGACCACGTCACCCGAGCTGCTGGCCATCCTGCGCGCCGCCGAGCGCGAGATGCGCGGGCTCTCCGACGAGTACGTCTCGGTCGAGCACGTGCTGCTGGCCCTCGCCGCACACGACGGGCCCGCGGGGCGCGCGCTGGCCGCCGCCGGCGCCACCCGCGAACGCCTGCTGCAGGCCCTCGCCGACGTGCGCGGCTCCCATCGCGTCACCGACCAGAGCCCCGAGGAGAAGGTGCAGGCGCTGCAGCGCTACGGCCGCGACCTCACCGAGGCCGCGCGCGACGGCGATCTCGACCCGGTCATCGGCCGCGACGACGAGATCCGCCGGGTGATCCAGGTCCTCAGCCGCCGCACGAAGAACAACCCGGTGCTCATCGGCGAGCCGGGCGTCGGGAAGACCGCGATCGTCGAGGGCCTCGCCCAGCGCATCGTCTCCGGCGACATTCCGGAGTCGCTGCGCGACCGGCGCGTCATAGCGCTGGACATCGGCGCGCTGCTGGCCGGCTCGAAGTACCGCGGCGAGTTCGAGGAGCGCCTGAAGGCCGTCCTGAAGGAGGTCTCCGACGCCGGCGGCCAGGTCGTCCTGTTCCTCGACGAGCTGCACACCATCGTGGGCGCCGGGGCCGCCGAGGGCGCCGTCGACGCCGCCAACCTGCTCAAGCCGATGCTGGCCCGCGGCGAGCTGCGCGCCGTCGGCGCCACGACGCTGGACGAGTACCGCAGGCACATCGAGAAGGACGCCGCGCTGGAGCGCCGCTTTCAGCCCGTGAACGTAGGCGAGCCGACCGTGCAGGACACGATCGCGATCCTGCGCGGGCTGAAGGAGCGCTACGAGGTCCACCACGGCGTGCGCATCCAGGACTCCGCGACGATCGCCGCCGCGACGCTCAGCCACCGCTACATCGCCGACCGCTTCCTGCCCGACAAGGCGATCGACCTGATCGACGAGTCGGCCTCGCGGCTGCGCATCGAGATCGACTCGCTGCCCGAGGAGATCGACGAGCTCGAGCGGCGCGCGATGCAGCTTCAGATCGAGCTGACCTCGCTGGCCAAGGAGTCCGACGAGGCGTCGGCCGCCCGGC
>JACCQW010000200.1 GCA_013813955.1 Solirubrobacterales bacterium | reverse complement strand
GTGCTGCGGGCCCTGCGGCGCAGCGGCATGCCCGTGCCCGACGCGCTGCGCGCCTGGGTCTCCTACGTGTCGGCCGAGAGCCGGTCGGCGCTCGTCGGTGCGGGCCCGAGCGCGGGGTTCGAGGACTACCAGCGCATCTGGGAGGAGACGGAGGGCGCCCATCCGCTGAACCGGCTGCTGGACCTCAACCTGCGCACGTACCTGCTCGACGACCTGCTGCCCAAGGCCGACCGCATGGCGATGGCCCACGGCCTGGAGGTGAGGTCCCCGTTCCTGGACCGTGAGCTCGCCGAGCTGGCGTTCCGGCTGCCTCCTTCGGCGCGGGTCAGGGTCGGGCCGCGCGGGATGTCGCTGAAGCGCATCCTCAAGCAGGCGGTCGCCGACCTGCTGCCGGACGGCCTGCTCGACCGACCCAAGCAGGGCTTCGGGATTCCGCTGGACCGCTGGTTTCGCACCGAACTGGCGCCGCTCGTCGAGGGGATGCTGTGCGCGCCGGACGCGCGGGTGGCCGCGCACATGTCGGGCGAGGCCGTCCGCGCGATGGCCGACGAGCATCGTCGCGGTGCCGCGAACCACGGACATGCGCTGTGGACGCTGCTGACGCTGGAGACGTTCCTGCGCAGGGAGGGGTGGTGAGTCCCGCCCCGGCAAATCGGGTCCCAGGCCACCCATTCTCAGATTGGAGCGGTGTCCGACCCTTGCGGACGTAGGATCGCATCCATGGATTCCCGCGAGATCTTTCTCGACCTGATCGACCGCGAACGAAACGTGTACGAGCCGGCGCACCTTCACGAGCAGCGACGGCGGAACGTGAGCGAGTACGTCTCGTACCTGAGATCGCCCGAGGCGGATCGCAGCGAACTCGACCATCGGGGCGGTGCGCTCGTGAGCAGATCATCCGGCAAGCGCTATCCGGTGCAGGCAGACGTCGTCAACTTCCTCGACGACGGTGGATCCGGTGATCCCGAATGGGAGCGCCTCAACCAGTCCTTCCTGCGCTATCACAGATCGCTGACGACCTACACGCTGCTCAACAGCGCGCCCGTGATCAACTTCGTCTCGGAGCAGTCGGGAATAGGAGAGCTGAGGGACTCCCGAGTAGTGGACGTGGGCGGTGGGACCGGGCACACGCTGTGCAGCTTCTTCCGGCACCCCGAGACGATCGAGTACTACCTCGTCGACCCGAACCTCCGCCTCCTGCACGACCAGTTCATCCGCTTCTACCCGCGTCTCGCGGAGCTGAGGATGGGTCATGTCCTCGCTCACGCTGAGGGGCTTCCATTTCAGGATCGCTTCGCCGACGTCGTGGTGAGCCTGTCTTCCATCGATCACTTCAGCGATCATCGGGCGTTCGCGAGGGAGGCGGCGCGAGTCCTGAAGTCAGAGGGAAGGGTGCTGGTCTCGAGCCACCTCGACATCCCCGCGCAGGGCGGCCAGGGAGGCGGGCGACGAGACAAGGTCCTCTCGCGCTCTTTCCCCGAGCGCGTCGCGCGGTACCTCTACTACCGTCGTCATCGCGTAGGAAGCGACGATCACACGCTCCATCTGAAGGACACGTCGACGATCGAGCAGGCGCTCGAAGCGGCCGGTTTGCGGATCGACGAGGTACAGGTCTTCAAGAGGTACTTCTTCATCGTCGCCACGAAGCCGTAGTCGCCTTGGCATCCGGTGCGAGGCAGAGGGCCTCCAACGACGGCTGGAAGAACCGCATCGCCCGCGAGATCGCCCGGATCGGCCTCTTGCGCAGCAGTCTCCGGATGCGAACGCCGCGTAACGAGCGGGGATTCAGATGCTTGTCCTCCACGGGGACGGGGATCACCTCTGCGCCCGAAGCAGCCAGCACTCGCCGGAGGGTGCGCGCGGACAGCAGCGTCGCGATGTCGCTGTACGCGATGCCCAGGCGCCTGTGCACGTAGGCGTCCGCGATTGCCTTCGGCAGGAACTGCACACCCCACAGACGAACATGGGGCTCCGGTCCGAAGAACGAGAACCTGTTCGGGGTCAGGACGAAGAGCGCGCCGCCTGGCTGCAACGCGCGCACCATCCGATCGCTGCTCAGCTCGGGGTCCATGACGTGCTCGAGCACGTCGGTGCACTTGGCGGCGGCGAAGCTCCGGTCGGCGAAGATGCGCTGCTCCAGGTTCCCCGCCACGAGGGTCACCCGCCCGCGTATGCCGTGCTCCGAGCAGCGCTTCGCGGCGACGACGAGAGCGGCGAGGTCCGGGTCGATGCCGGCGACGTGTGAGTACCGCGCGCCGAGGTGCGGCAGCGAGCCTCCCGATCCACAGCCGGCGTCGAGTGCGCGGCCGAGGCGGGCCGACGGCCCGGCGTACCGATCGAGGCAGAAGTCCATGTACCGGACGGTCCACGTCTCGCGGGCGTGCGCCGCGAGCATGTACTCGCGGTCACGATCGAGGACGTCATCCGGCAGCCGGTGGGCCTGCACGTAGAGCTCGGTGAGGTCCGCCGTGCTCGCCGACGAGAACGAGGACACCATCTCGCGGACGAGATCCTCCTCGTTCATCATGGCGCTGCTCCAGCAGGTCGGCTGGCGTTCGGATCTGAGGTCGAGCACGCCTCGGTAGTGCCGATAGGTGCGCTCGCAGCCGGCGCAGGCGACGGCTCCCTGCGCTTCGGTCTCATCCCAGCGTGGGAGGTGCTCGCCACACGACGGGCACACGACGGTCACCTCGTCTGACCCGGTCATGCTGATCTGGCCTGGCCCTCGTCGGCGCAGACGCCGTCGAGTATCGAGGCCAGCTGCGCGGCGCGTGATCGGCGGGAGAGCGCGGCGACGTCACGCCGGACGGGGTCCGCTCCGCATCGGTCGAGCGCGGCCGCGACGGCCTCGACGTCGCCCGGTGCGGCCAGGTGGCAGCCCGGGTGCTCGCCGATGATGGCCGCGAGGTCCGATCGGAGGTCGCCGACGTAGATGATCGGCCGTTCGGAGGCGAGGTACTCAAAGACCTTGGCCGCGACGTGGCCACGCAGGATCCTGCGCCCGTCCCGCGGGCCCGCGATCACGAGCGCGCGCGAGGAGGAGAGCTGCCCAAGCGCATCCGCGTGCGCCAGAAAGCCGGTCTCCTCGACGAGATGCTCCAATCCGAAGCCCGCGATCTCGTGACGCAGCGCACCATCCAGGCGCCCGATGAACCGGATCCGGTCAACCACGACGCCTCCGGTCTCGCGGGCTTCGCGAACCGCCGACCAGAGTGCGGTCAGGTCCTGCCACTCCGGATAGAACGATCCCAGGTAAGCGAGGACGAACCCGGGCGGAGCGAGCGCCGCCTCGGGCGCGATCGCGTCCGGGTCGTGGCCGTTGGGGACGACGTCCACGTGCCTGCTCCATTCGCCGGCGTGGTGCTCGGCCCACGACGGCGAGGTCATCACGACCGCCGAGGCCTCGGCGGCGAGTTCGCGCTCGAGCCCGGCCGCCCGCGATCGTTGCCGCGACCCGGTCGGGAGCAACGCGCTGAAGGGATCGCGGAACTCGGCCACCCACGGGGTGTTCCCGGGACGCCGAAGCCGCCGGGCGATCAGATGCGAGGTGATCGGAGACGAGGTGGAGACGATCGCGTCGAAGGAGCGTCGGCGAAGCGCGCGGCGCCCCGCGTACAGGCCGAAGGGCAGCCAGCCGATCTGGGCGTCCGGGAAGTACAGGGCGCGACGGGCGACCGCGCGCGTGGCTCGCCGCACTGCGCCGACGTCTGCCGGCCTGGTGTCAGATCCGCCGGTCCGGAGCATCCGCTTGCCCGCGCGGCTCAGCTCCAACGATCGGGATCTGACCACCTTCGGGACGTGGAGACTCTCATCCTGGAAGTACGCCGGGTCGTGTGGCGCGAGGACGGTCGGCTCCCACCCGAACTCCGGCAGGTGCCTCGCGAATCCGGTGAGCCGCACGCTCGCGATGCCCCCCGCGGGCGGAGCGTAGTACGCGACCAGCAGAACCGATCGCGTCACTGCGCCAGCGCTTTGTCGTAGACCGCTCGGACCGCCGCCTGGGAATGCTCGATCGTGAACCGCGAAAGGAAATCCTGGCGACCGGCGAAGCCCAGGCGCCTTGCGAGATCGCGGTCGGCGACGAGCCGGGACATCGCCGATGCGAGGGCGACCGGATCGCCGGCTGCCACCAGCAGGCCGGTCCGTTCGTGGGCGACCACCTCCGGGATGGCTCCAACCTCTGACGAGATCACGGGCATCCCGAACGACATCGCTTCGATGTTCGTGAACCCAAAACCCTCGGCGTGCGTGGGCATGACGAACGCATCCGCTCCTGGGAACACCTCCCGCATGATCATGTCGCGACTCACCAGGGGGAGTCGCTCGACGAGCCCTCGGCGCTCGAGATCTGCAAGCCGCGCGAATCCCCGCTCGCGCCGAGAGTCGGGCACCCATGAATGGATGAGCCGGTCGGGGTTGCGCACGCTGAAGTCCTCGGTGACCAACGTGAGCCGGGCCTCCGGATGTTGATCCAGGACGGACTCGAAGGCCTCGATGAGCTCGAAGCCGCCCTTGCGCTCGAAGTCACGCCCGATGAACAGGAAGCGGAAGCTCTGCTCGGGCTCCCGCGCGCCCAGCACAGGGGTCGGGAACCCCGGATACACGACGTCGATCTTGCTCGGATCGGCTCCCCACTCCGCGTTGAGCGAGCGCGCCCAATGCGAGAAGACGTAGGCACGTGAGGCCTTGTCGAGCACGGGAAGGCGCTCGTGGATTCCGAGCAGCCGATACGCGCGACGGTTGCGACTGAAGCCCCTGCGCATCCGCGCGCGATCCCATCCCAGG
>JACCQW010000195.1 GCA_013813955.1 Solirubrobacterales bacterium | reverse complement strand
TCTCGATCGTCATCCCGACGCTCGACGAGCAGGGCGAGCTGCCGGATCTGCTCGACGCGATCGTCACCCTGCCCGGGCTGTGGGAGGCGATCGTCGCCGACGGGGGCTCAGGCGACGAGACGGTGGCGCTCGCCCGCGCGCATGCGACCGCGCCCCTCGTGATCGAGGCTGTCGGCGGGCGCGCCGCGCAGCTCAACGCCGGCGCACGCGCGGCGACCGGCGACGTGCTGCTGTTCCTGCATGCCGATAGCCGCCTGCCGCCGGATGCCTACGCGTCGCTGACCGACGCCTGGCGCACGCCCGGCGTCGCGGGCGGCAACTTCGCGCTGGCCTTCGACGGCGGGCAGGCGTTCGAGCGCATCCTCGGCGCGGTCTACCGCTTCCAGCGTCGCCGCGGCTTCTACTACGGCGACTCGTCGGTGTGGGTGCGCCGCACGTGCTTCGACGCGCTCGGCGGCTATCGGGCGATCCCGATCATGGACGACTACGACTTCGTGCGGCGGATGGAGGCACTCGGACCCGCCCACACCACCCGCTGCCTGCCCGGGCCGGCGCTCACCTCGTCGCGGCGCTGGCGGGCGATCGGGATCCCGCGCACGGTGCTGGCGTGGTTCGTGATCCGCTGGCTGTACGTCGCCGGCGTGCCGCCGCACCAGCTGATCCGGATGTACCGGGTCGTGCGCTAGGTTCACCTGGATGCACGGCCCCCTGCAGCGCCTGCGCGACCTCGAGGTCGCCACGCGCCCCGAGCACCCCGACCTCGTGCGGGCGCTGGCCCGCCGCTGGGAGGAGCTCCCGGCCCACGTCAAGACGCCCAACCAGATGCTCGGCCGCCGGACGGCGGGCTGCGAGGGCACGCACGGCGTCTTTCCGCGCTGCAACCTGGCCTGCACCCCGTGCTACCACGCCAAGGAGGCCAACCGGGTGCGCACCGATGGCGACCACACCGAGACGGAGGTCGATCGCCAGATGGCGTTCCTGCGCCGGCAGCGCGGGCCCGGCCAGAACGCGCAGCTGATCGGCGGCGAGGTCACGCTGCTGTCCCCCGACGACCATGCCCGCGCGCTGCAGGCGATGATCCGCCACGGGCGCAAGCCGATGTCGATGACCCACGGCGACTTCGACTACGACTACCTCGAGGCGCTCGCGCTGGACCCCGCCACCGGAGAGCCGCGCTTCGAGCACCTGAGCTTCGCCGGGCACTTCGACTCGATGATGTTCGGGCGCCGTGGCATCAAGCGCGTGAAGACCGAAGCCGAGCTGAACCCCCACCGCCGGCGCTTCTGCGAGATGTTCCAGCGCCTGGAGCGCGAGCACGGCGTGAAGCACTACCTCGCGCACAACATCACGGTCACCCCGCGCAACATCGACGAGGTGCCCCAGCTCATCCGCGACTGCCGCGACATGGGCTTTCGGATGTTCTCCTTCCAGCCCGCCGCGTTCGTCGGCAACACGAACCGCTGGAAGGACGCCTACCGCGAGTTCTCCTCCGACGAGGTGTGGGAGCGCATCCAGGAGGGCGCCGGCGCGCGGCTGCACCCCGACGCCGTGCTGATCGGCGACCAGCGCTGCAACCGCACCGCCTACGGCATGTACGTCGGTGACCGCTACGCGACGCTGCTCGACGAGGATGACCCGCGTGACGCCCGCGTGCTTGAGGACTTCGTCCGGGCGTTCGGAGGCATGGACTTCGTGGCGCCACCCGCCATCGTCGCCGCGCGCTTCGCGCGCGCGATCGCTCGCCATCCCCAGATGCTGGCCAGCGGGCTGCCGTGGATCCGCCGCCTGGTCGCCCGCGCCGGCGGCGTGCGCGCGATGCGCGCCGACCCGCCGCGGGCGATCACCTACGTCATGCACTCGTTCATGGACGCCAAGGATGTGCGCCCCGCATGGGAGGGTCTGCAGCGCGGCGAGCTCAGCGACGACCCGCAGATCCGGGCGACGCAGGAGCGCCTGCAGGCCTGCTCCTACGCCATGGCGCACCCGGAATCGGGCACGCTCGTGCCCGCCTGCGCGCAGCACTCGGTGCTCGACCCGCAGGAGAACCTGCGGCTCACCGAGCTGCTGCCGATGGACCCTGCCGCGGCCTGAGGTCGCCGCCGCTCACGTCGCGGTGTGCGGCGAGCGTCCGGGCGTGAACGTTGCGTGACCGCCTACCCGCGGGCGGCGGCCTCTACCTGGACGAGCGCGGCGAGCCGCTCGGGCTCGACGTCCAGGCGGTCGAGCAGGCGGGGCACGGCGCCCACAGGCGGCCGCAGCAGCCCGAGCAGGAGGTGCTCGGTGCCCAGGCGGCGGTCGCGGCGGCGCAGGGCCTCGCGCAGCGCCTGCT
>JACCQW010000160.1 GCA_013813955.1 Solirubrobacterales bacterium | reverse complement strand
GGCGAGGACCTCGTGCGCGCCGCGGCGGCCGCGGGGTGGCCGGCCGTGCACCTGCTGGCGGCGGCCGGCAGCGGCCTGGAGGGCGAGGAGGTGGAGGCCGCGCTTCTCGACGGCGTCTCGTCGCTCGGGTCGGGCACACGGACGATCGGGGTCTACGAGGCGCGGTGGGGCGCACCGGCGGGCCCGCTGTGCGTGGCGCTGTGGGGCGTCGGGGACCCGGGGAACGTCGGCGCGATCCTGCGCTCCGCCGTGGCCTTCGGTGCGGCGTCGGTCGTGCTCGGGCCCGGGTGCGCGGACCCGTTCGGGCCGAAGGCGGGGCGCGCGTCGATGGGAGCGATCTTCGGCCTGCCCGTGGCCCGGGCGAACCGCATCGACGAGGCGGTCGGAGAGCGCGTGGCGCTCGTGGCGGGCGCCGGGGAGGCGCTGGCCGGGCCGGCCGCGGGCGAGCTCACGATCGTGGTGGGCGCCGAGCGCGACGGCCTGCCCGCCGACGTGGTCGGCGCGTGCGACCGGGTCGCGCACATCCCGATCGCGTCGCAGTCGCTGAACGCGGCGATGGCCGCGACCGTGGCGCTCTACGAGCTCACCCGCCCTGTCAGGATGGCGCGCGCATGATCGACCGGATCTCAGAGCTGCGCGCGGAGGCCGAGGCGGCGATCGCCGGCGTCGGCGCGAGCGCCGAGCTCGAGAACCTGCGCGTACGCTACCTGGGCCGCAAGGCCGAGCTGCCCAACCTGCTGCGCGGCGTCGCCGGCCTGGCGCCCGAGCAGCGCGGCCCGACCGGCAAGGCCGCCAACGAGGCGCGCCAGGCGCTCGAGGCGCGCATCGCCGAACGCTCGGGCGAGCTGGAGGCGGCCGAGCTCGACGCGCGCCTGCTGAGCGACACGGTCGACGTGACCCTGCCCGGCGAGCCCGCCCGGCCCGTGGGCCGGCTGCACCTGCTCACCGCCACGCGGCGCGAGATTGAGGACGTCTTCCTGGGCCTCGGGTTCCGGATCGCGGAAGGGCCGGAGGTTGAGACCGTCTACTACAACTTCGACGCGCTGAACCACAGCCCGACGCATCCGGCCCGCGGCAGGACGGACACGTTCTACGTGGCCGACGACGTGGTGCTGCGCACGCACACGTCACCGATGCAGGTGCGCTCGATGGAGGCCCAGCCGCCGCCGCTGTACGTGATCGTCCCGGGGCGCACCTACCGGCGCGACTCCGACGCGACCCACACCCCGCAATTTCACCAGATCGAGGGCCTGGCCGTCGACGAGGACATCACGCTGGCCGACCTGAAGGGCACGCTGCTGGCCTTCGCGCGCGCCGTCTTCGGGGAGGAGCGAGAGGTCCGCCTGCGCCCGCACTTCTTCCCGTTCACCGAGCCGTCGGTCGAGGTGGACGTCTCCTGCTTCATGGCGCACACGCGCGAACGCTGCCGCGTGTGCAAGGACACCGGCTGGGTGGAGATCCTCGGCTCGGGGATGGTCGACCCCAACGTGTTCGCACACGTGCGCGAGTACGGCTATGACCCCGAGCGTATCCAGGGCTTCGCCTTCGGGCTGGGCATCGAGCGCATCGCGATGCTCAAGCACGGGGTCCCCGACCTGCGGCTGCTCTACGACAACGACGTCCGCTTCCTGGAGCAGTTCGGATGACATCGAGCCATTGCTCGACCAAGGTCGCCGCGACCATGAGAAGGGGTCCCTCGCGATGAGGCTCCCGCTCGAATGGCTGCACGACTACTGCTCGCCCGGCCTCGAAGCGGGCGAGCTGGCCACCCGCCTGGCCATGACCGGCACCGAGGTCGACCGCGTGCTCCACCACGGTGTCGGCGAGCTCGACGCGTTCGTCGTCGGCCGGGTGCTCGCCGCCGAGGCCCATCCCGATGCCGACCGGCTGACGGTGTGCCGGGTGGCGATCGGCGAGGGCGCCGAGACGCAGATCGTCTGCGGGGCACCGAACGTCGCGGCCGGGCAGACGGTCGCGGTCGCCCGGCCGGGCGCGGTCTTGCCCGATGGCACGAAGCTACGCAAGGCCAGGCTGCGCGGCGTGGAGTCCGACGGGATGATCCTCGCCGAGGACGAGCTGGGCATCGGCATCGAGCACGCGGGGATCATGGTGCTCGCTGAGGACTCGCTCCAGGCCGGCCAGCCGCTGGCCGGCGTCCTGCCGATCGCCACCCCCGTGCTCGAGCTGGAGATCACGCCCAACCGGCCGGACTGCCTCGGCATCTACGGCGTCGCACGGGAGGTCCACGCGGCCACCGCCGCGCCGCTCGCCCCGCCGCCCTGGAGCGAGGACCCGGGCAGCTTCGACGGCGACGTGCCCTGCGAGGTGGTGGTCGAGGCCGGCGACCTGTGCCCGCGCTTCGTCGCGCGGGCGTTCACCGGCGTGACGATCGCGCCCTCGCCGCCGTGGCTGAAGGCCCGCCTCATGGCCGCCGGCCAGCGTCCGATCAACAACGTCGTGGACATCACCAACTACGTCATGGTGCTCACCGGCCAGCCGCTGCACGCCTTCGACCTGGACGCCATCGCCGGCGCCCGCCTGATCGTGCGGCGCGCGGGCGACCGCGAGCAGCTCGTCACGCTCGACGGCCAGACCCGCGTCCTGGACCCCGCGGTCTGCCTGATCGCCGACGGCGACGGGCCGGCCTCGATCGCGGGGGTCATGGGCGGCGCGCGCTCGGAGGTCTCGCCCGGCACGACGCGCGTGCTGATGGAGGCGGCCAGCTGGGTGGGCGCGAACATCCTCGCGACCTCGAGCAGGCTCGGCCTGCGCAGCGAGGCCAGCGCGCGATTCGAGAAGGGGCTCGCGCCCGAGCAGGCGCTCGAGGCCCAGGCGGTGGCGACGAGGCTCATGCTCGAGCTGTGCGGCGCGAAGCTCGTGCCGGGCACGATCGACATCGGCGGGGCCGGAGCGGACCCGCAGCTCGTCCGGTTGCGTGACGCGCGCGTTGGCGGCCTGCTGGGCGTGGACATCGCCCGCTCGGAGAGCGCGCTGCATCTGCAGCGCCTGGGCTTCGGCGTCACCGAGCGCTCCGACGGGCTCGACGTCGCGATTCCGCCGCACCGGCGCAACGACGTCACCCGCGAGGCCGACCTCATCGAGGAGGTCGCACGGCTGCACGGCATGGACGATGAGCTCCCCGCGACTCTGCCCAGCCGCCGCGGCGCGGTCGGCGTCCTGACGCGCGAGCAGCGCCTGCGCCGCCGCGCGGAGGACGCGCTCACCGCCGCAGGGCTGCACGAGATCGTCGGCTGGAGCTTCGAGGCGCCCGGGCGCGACGACGTGCTGCGCCTGGCGCCGGGGGACCCGCGGCGCCGGCGGGTCGTGCTGGAGAACCCGATGAGCGAGGACCAGTCGGTGATGCGCACGACGCTGCTGGGTTCGCTGCTGGACGCCGCGGGGCTCAACGCCGCCCGCGGGCAGGGCGCCCCGGGGCTCTTCGAGTCCGGCGCGGTGTACCTCGCCGGCGGCGGGCCGCTGCCCTGCGAGCACCACGCGCTGGGCGCGCTGGTGCCCGGTGACGTACTGGCCGCCAAGGCCCATCTGGAGGCGGTCCTCGCCGCGCTGCGCGTCGAGGCCGCCTTCACCGCCGCGCCCCAGCCGTTTCTGCACCCCGGCCGCAGCGCCCGCGTCGATCTGGCGCACGCGCCCGGCGCGCAGCTGGGCTGGCTGGGCGACGTGCACCCGCTGGTCGCTCGCGCGTGGGACCTCGACGTGGTCGCGGCGTTCGAGGTCGATCTGGGCGCGCTGCTGACCCACGCGAGCGCCGTTCCCGCCTACGAGGACCTCACCTCCTATCCCGAGCTGCGCCAGGACATCGCCGTCGTGGTGGATACCGCGGTCCCCGCCGCGGCGGTTCTCGCGGCCGTCCGCGCCGCGGGCGGAAAGCTGCTCGGCCGCGCCGAGGTCTTCGACGTCTACACGGGCGCCCAGATCGCGGCGGGGCGTAAGTCGCTGGCCGTCGCGCTCGCCTTCCGGGCGCCGGACCGCACGCTGACCGACGAGGACGCCGCGCCGGTGCGCGAGCGGATCGTCGCGCGGCTGGCCGAGGCCCTGGGGGGTGAGCTGCGTGGCTGAGGCGCGCGTCATCGTGGCCGGGGCATCGGGCTATACCGGCGCGCTCGCGGCCCGGCTGGTCGACCGCCATCCGCTGTTCGCGCTGCACGCGGCGACGAGCCGCAGCGACGCCGGCCGGTCGCTGGACGCCCTGTACCCGTACCACCGCGTCGGCCTCGTGCTCGAGGAGCTCGACCTCGACCGCCACGGCGAGGTCGAGGCCGCGATCGTCGCCTACCCGCACGGTGCCGCGGCGCCCGTGGTCGCCGCGCTGCTGCAGCGCGGCGTGCGGGTGGTCGATCTCAGCGCGGACTTCCGCCTGCGCGACCGCGCGATCTACGAGCGCTGGTACGGCGAGCACGGAGCCCCCGACCGCTTCGGCGAGGCGGTCTACGGGCTGCCGGAGATCTACGAGGCGCAGGTCGCCTCCGCGCGGCTGGTCGCCAACCCGGGCTGCTATCCGACCGCGACGCTGCTCGCGCTCGCGCCGCTGGCGCGGTCGGGCACGATCGCCGACGTCGTCGTCGACGCGAAGTCCGGGGTCTCGGGCGCGGGGCGCAAGGCCACCGAGACGACGCATTTCGTGAGCATGGATGAGAACTTCGTGCCCTACGGCGTCGGCGCGCACCGCCACATGCCGGAGATCGACCAGGAGCTGGCGGCGCTCGGCGCCGCGGTCACCGCCACGTTCACACCGCACCTCATGCCGCTGGACCAGGGCGAGCTGGTCTCCTGCTACGTGACGACGACCGAGCCCTGGAGCCAGGAGCAACTCGACGGCGCGTATGAGGTGTGGGCCGAGCGCCATCCGTTCCTGGAGGTCGTCGACACGCCGCCCGGGGTGCGCGACGTGCGCGACTCCAACGTGTGCCGCATCCATGCGCGCGCCGACGAGCGCACCGGCAAGGTCTTCGTCTTCGCGGCGCTGGACAACCTCTGGAAGGGCGCGGCCTCGCAGGCCGTGCAGAATCTCAACCTGATGTTCGGTCTGCCCGAGACGCTGGGGATCGAGCCATGAGCTTCTTCGCCTCACGCTGGATCGAGGAGCCCGAGCACGTCGGCGACGCCGAGGGCGGCGGCCTGCCCGCCGGTTTCCGGGCCGCGGGCGTGGCCGCACAGATCAAGCCGTCCGGCGGGCTGGACGTCGGGCTGCTGGTCTGCGATGCCCACGACGCGACCAGCGCGGCGCGCTTCACGCGCTCCGGGGTGCTCGCCGCGCCCGTGCTCGTGATGCAGGAGCGCTCCCGGCTGGATGCGCTGCGCGTCATCGTCGCCAACTCGGGCAACGCCAACGCGGCGACCGGCGCGCACGGCATCGAGGTCGCGGTCGCCACGCAGGACGCGGCCGCCGGGGCAGCGGGGGTCGAGCCCGAGCAGGTGGCCGTGGCGTCGACCGGCGTGATCGGCGTGCCGCTGGACGCCGAGCGGCTGGCCGCCGGTATGGGCCGGGCCGGGGCGGTGCTGCGCCCCGGCGGGGACGGCGACCTCGCCGAGGCGATCATGACCACCGACGCGTTCGCCAAGCAGGCGTCGCTGAGCGTCGCGCTGCCCTCCGGCACCGTCCGCCTGAGCGCCCAGGCCAAGGGGGCGGGCATGATCCAGCCCGGCTTCGCCACGATGCTGTGCTTCGTGCAGACCGACGCAGCACTGCAGGCCGAGACTGCCGACCTGCTGCTCGGCGTCTGCGTCAGGCGCTCCTTCGATCGCATCTCCGTCGACGGCCAGCTGTCCACCAACGACACCGCGATTCTCATGGCCTCCGGCGCCAGCGGCGTACGGGTGGCACCCGAGTCCGAGGACGAGCTGCGCTTCGGCGAGGCGCTGGACGCGCTGCTGCGGATGCTCGCGGTGATGATGGTGCGCGACGGCGAGGGCGCCAAGCGCATCGGCCGCGTGGTCGTCCGCGGCGGGCACGCCGACGGCGTCGAACGGGTGGCGCGCTCGGTCGCCAACTCGCCGCTGGTCAAGGCCGCCCTGCACGGCGCGGACCCCAACTGGGGGCGCATCGCCGCGGCCGCCGGCGCGGCGCTGCCGGGCACGGCGCCGCTGGGGCTGGACATCGCGATCGAGGGGATCACCGTCTGCTCGGACGGCGAGGGGGTCGAGCACGACGTCGAGGCGCTGCGTGCGGCGGCGGCGGGCGTGGAGGTCGAGTACGTCGTCGGGCTGCCCGGCGACGGCGCGGAGACAGAGGTCTTCTTCTCCGACCTGTCCCACCAGTACGTCACCATCAACGCGGAGTACACGACCTGATGCGCGACGTCGGCACCCTCCTGGAGGCGCTCCCGTACATCCGGGAGTTCCACGGGCGCACGATCGTCATCAAGTACGGCGGCGCCGCCATGACCGACCCGGCGCTGCGCGAGGAGTTCGCCCGCGACGTCGTGCTGCTGAAGTACGTCGGGCTGCAGCCGGTCGTCGTGCACGGGGGCGGGCCCGACATCACCTCATACATGGAGCGACTGGGCATGCGCGTCGAGTTCGTCGGGGGCCTGCGCGTGAGTGACGAGGCCACGGTCGAGGTGGCCAAGATGGTGCTCGTCGGCAAGGTCAACAAGGACATCATCCTGCGCCTGAACCGCCACGGCCAGCCCGCCGTCGGCCTGTGCGGCGACGATGGCTCGCTGTTCCGCGTGGCGCGCCAGGCGGCCCCGGGAGGGGAGGACATCGGCTTCGTCGGGCGCATCGAGCGCGTCGACGTCGACGTGCTGGAGCACATCGCCCAGGACTACATCCCGGTCGTGGCTTCGGTGGGCGCCGACCGCGAGGGGCACTCCTACAACATCAACGCCGACGAGGCGGCCGGCGCGATCGCGCGTGCGCTGGGCGCCTACAAGGTGATGTTCCTCACCGACGTCGCCGGCTGGCTGCGCGACCCCGCCGACCCCGAGTCGCGCATCTCCGCCGCCGGCGCCGACGAGGTCACGGCGGCGCTCGACCACGTGACCGGCGGCATGCGCCCCAAGCTGCAGGCCGCGGTCGAGGCCATACACGGCGGCGTGAGCTTCGCCCACATCGTCGACGGGCGCGTCCCGCATTCGCTGCTGCTCGAGCTGTTCACCGACGCGGGCATCGGGACGAAGATCCGGCCCGCGACGTGATGGGCCCAAGGCCCGGTCACGGACGCCCGGAGCGCGGACGATCATTTCTGAATAGCCGGCCGGATGCCGGCCCGGGGGCTTCTCTACAAGAGCTGCAGGCCCTGGAGAGCGAGCACCTGGTGGGGGCCTACGCGCGCCAGCCGGTGCAGTTCGTGCGCGGCGACGGCGCGCGATTGTGGGACGACGAGGGTCACGAGTACCTCGACTTCCAGACCGGCCTCGCGGTGAGCTCGATCGGCCACTCCCACCCTGCGGTCGTCGCGGCGATCCGCGAGCAGGCGGACCGGCTCGTGCACGTCGGCAACCTCTTCTACACCGAGCCGGGCATGCGGCTGGCCCAGCGGCTGGCCGAGGGCTCGCTGGGCGGCAAGGTCCACTTCGCCAACTCCGGCACGGAGGCCAACGAGGCCGCGCTCAAGGTCGCGCGCAAGGCGAGGCCCGGCGGCACGATCGTCTCCGTGCACGGCGGCTTTCACGGGCGCACCTACGGCTCGCTGTCCGCCACGCCGCAGGAGTCCAAGCAGGCACCGTTCGCGCCGCTCGTGCCCGGGTTCGTGGCGGTCGCGCCGACCGCGGAGGCGGTGACCGGCGCGGTCGACGAGCGCACCGCGGCGGTGCTGCTCGAGCCCGTGCAGGGGGAGAGCGGCGTGCACGTACTCGACGACGAGCTGCTGCGGGCCGCGCGCGCGGCCTGCGACGAGCACGGCGCGGCACTGATCTTCGACGAGGTGCAGTGCGGCCTCGGGCGCACCGGCACGCTGTGGGCCTACGAGCACTCCGGGGTCGAGCCCGACCTGCTGACGAGCGCCAAGGCGCTGGGCGGCGGGCTGCCGATCGGCGCGCTGATCTGCGCGCCGCGCCTGGCCGACGTCTTCGCTCCCGGCGATCACGGCTCGACGTTCGCCGGGGGGCCGGTGGCCTGCTCGGCCGCCCTCGCCGTCCTCGACGTCGTCTCCGATCCCGCGCTGCTGGCGCGCGTGCGCGCGCTCGGCGAGCGGCTGGCCCATGCGCTGGGCGAGCTGCCGGGCGTGGGGGAGGTCCGCGGCCGTGGGCTGATGCTCGCCTGCGAGCTCCCCGGCGGCGGTGCGCCCGAGCTCGTGCGCCGCGCGCTGCTCGAGCAGCGCCTGGTCCTCAA
>JACCQW010000144.1 GCA_013813955.1 Solirubrobacterales bacterium | reverse complement strand
CGCCGGCGATCGTCAGCGCCGCGAGCGCCGCCGGGCCGGCGGCCAGCCACAGCGGGACGTCACCGCCCAGCAGCCCGAGCGCGAGGGCGCCGCCCGCGAGGATCGCGGTCAGGAAGTTCACCGAGCTGGTCACGAGAAAGAAGGCCACGGTCCGCCGCCCCAGCGACTCGGCCGACATGGCCGTGCGGCGGCGCAGCGCCCACGCGCCCAGCGCGAGCCCGCTGGCCCCGCCCGCCGGCACGAGGACGTTCGTGCCCTGGACGGCCATCCCGACGTCGTAGCTCAGGCGCCACCCGAGGTCGCGTGAGAACACCCCGCGGTAGACGACGACGAAGGCCAGGCAGGAGGCGAGCTCGAGCGCGAGCGCGACGACGAGCCAGCCGGGGGCGGCATCGGCGAGGCGGCGGCGCACTTCGTCCAGGCCGGGGAGAGAGGCCAGGGCGATGGCCAGGAGGCCGAGCACCGCCGCCACGCCGAGGAGCCGTAGACCCAGCCCACGGCGATCGGGGAGGATCGATCCGGGTCTGATGGGCAGGGTCATGGACACGGATCGACCCTCCCACCTGCATCAGGTCGCGACCATGCGGCCTACCGGTGTCAAGGGGTACGGTTTGCCCCACCTTTCGCGGCAGCCGTGGCAGCGGTAGCCTGCGCGCGGCCATGGCCGAGTTCATCCGAGTCGCCGTGTGCGACGACGCCCGGGGAGTCACGATGCTCCTTCGCCACTTCCTCGAGGAGGAGGGCGACATGCGTGTGGTCTCCTCCACGGCCACCGGCGAGGCCGTGCTCGACGAGGTCGCCGACACCCGGCCCGACGCGCTGCTGCTCGACCTGCTGCTGCCCGACGTACCGGACACCGCGACGCTCGTGGGCGACCTGCGCCGCCGCTCGCCCGTCACGGCGATCCTGCTCATGTCCAACATGCCCGCCTTCCGCCTGGAGGAGGAGGCCGCGCGCACGGGCGCCGACGCCTGGATCCCCAAGGCGATCAAGCCCGAGGAGCTGCGCGAGGCCGTCCGCCTGATGGTGACCGCGACGCGCTAGACGGCGGCGGGACCGAGCCCGTGGCGCTCGGCCCACAGCGCCGCCTGCGTGCGATCCGTCACGCCGATCTCGCGGAAGATGCGCGTGAGGTGCGACTTGACGGTCTTCTCGCTGATCTCCAGGCGCCGGGCGATGAGCTTGTTCGGAAGCCCCTCGACGAGCAGCAGCAGCACCTCGCGCTCACGCTGGGACAGGCCACCGGTGGGGTCGGGCGCCGAACGGGCGTTGAGGATCGCCCGCGCCGCGCGCGGGTCCAGCGGGGACTCGCCGCGGGCGGCGGCGCGGATCCCCTCCGCGACCTCGTCGGCGGCGACGTCCTTGAGCAGGTATCCGCATGCCCCCGCCTCCAGTGCGCCCAGTATCCGCGGCTGGTCCGAGAAGGAGGTGAGCACGATGACCGCCGTCCCGGGGCGGTCGGCGAGGATGCGCTGGGTCGCCTCGATCCCGTCGACGCGGGGCATGTCCAGGTCCATGAGCACGACGTCGGGCTCGGCCTCGTGGCAGCGGTCGACCGCCTCCTGCCCGTCCGCCGCCACCCCGACCAGCTCCACGTCGTCGAGGGCGGAGATGAGCCGGCCCAGGCCGTCGCGGATGACGCCGTGGTCGTCGGCCAGCAGCACGCGGATCACGTCGCCGGCACCTCCAGCTTCACGGTCGTTCCCTGACCGGGCTGCGAGCGGATGTCCAGGCGCCCGCGCGCCTGGGTGACGAGGCTCTCGAGCAGGGTGAGCCCGACGTGCCCCTCGCCCGCGCGCCGCTCGCGCTCCTCGGGCGCGAAGCCGCGGCCGTCGTCGGTGACGACCAGCCGCGTCACGCCCTCCCGCGGGTGCGTGACGTCGATGCACACCTTCTGCGGAGCGCCATGCGCGAAGGCGTTGCGGACCGCCTCGCGAGCGACCCGGTAGACGAGCGCGTCGGAGCCGTTGCCGCTCGCGGCGCTGTCGTCCATGTGCAGCTCGGTGGTGATGTTCTCGGAGACCAGGGGGCTGAGCAGGTCGTTCAGCGCCGGCTCCAGCCCGGTGGTCTCCAGGCTGGGCGGGTGGATCTCGACGAGCAGCGTGCGCAGGTCGCGCACCCCCTGGCGCAGCCGCGAGATCGCGCCGCGCAGCGCGGTGGCCTCCGCGGCCGAGCCCCGCCGATCGGCATCGGCGACCAGCGGGGCCAGGCCGAAGGCGACCCCGGCGAGGTCCTGCACGATGCCGTCGTGAAGGTCCGACGCGATGCGCCGGCGCTCCTGGGAGGAGGCCTCGACCGCGTTGGTGAGCAGCCCTTCGCGCTCGCGGTGCCCGCGCTGCAGGCCGCGCGCCATCTGCCACGCCAGCGGCACCTGGAAGATCAGCAGGACCAGCAGCCCGCCGAGCAGCGGCGGTGCGAGGGCGCCCAGCAGGCGCTCAGCGCTGGCGTTGACCGAGCTCAAGCGCTCGTAGATCTCGAAGAGCACCGGCGTGCCGTTGGGGGTGCGGATCGGCGTGTAGGCCTCCAGCAGCTCCCCGGCTGAGCGCTCGTAGCGGTGCTCGGGCTCGGAGAGGTCGCTGAGCTCGACCTCGACGCCGCCCGTTTCGAACAGCTCCTGCTCCTCCTGCTCGATCTCGAAGCGCATGCCGATGAGGGCCGGCTCGTCGGAGTACAGGATCGTCCCGTCGCGGGCCTTCATCTTCACGCGCGCGACCGAGCCCCGGGCGACCTGGTCCTGGACCAGCTTGTCCAGGCGCGCGACCGCCGCCGGCTCCAGCCGCAGGACGGCGTCGGTGAGGCCGGCCTCCTCCACGAGCCGGCCCTGAGCCTGGACGAGCTCGCGCGTGCCGCGCTTGGCCTCGTCGATCGTCACCGTGCGCAGCGCGAAGAACCCGCCCACGACCACCACGAGGACCGCCGCGAGACTTCCCAGCACGAAGCGCCCGACGGCGGTGCTCAGCCGCGGGGGAGCTGCGAGGGGAGAGTCGGCGGGGTCGCGCCTCTGGCGGGCTTCACGCATCGCATGCTCATCTTGACCGGCCTGGCGGTCGCGTGCACGTCGTGGCCACTGAGCCGATCGTGAGCCGAACACGCACAATGGGTGAAACCGTCCGTCAGGGCCGTCCCGTCCACCAGGGCCCACCATCGCCTTCCGAACCCGAGGCTCGCCCCCATGAACTGCACGCAGCGCCTCAGCCCCGAGAACCTCGACGCGATCGCGCGCGAGCTCGATGCGATCCGCGACGAGGTGCGCGCCGATCTCGGCGAGCGCGACGCGGCCTACATACGCCGCGTCATCGCGACCCAGCGCCGGCTGGAGGCCGGCGGGCGCCTCCTGCTGACCCTGTCGCGCCTGCGCCCCGCCCTCGTCGGGGGCACGGTCCTGCTGACCCTGGCCAAGGTGCTCGAGAACATGGAGATCGGCCACAACGTCATGCATGGGCAGTGGGACTGGATGCACGACCCGCAGATCAACTCGACGGCGTGGGAGTGGGATGCCGCCTCGACCGCGAAGTCGTGGAAGCACGCACACAACTTCCAGCACCACACCTACACCAACGTCGTCGGCAAGGACCGCGATCTCGGCTACTCGGCGATGCGCGTGGACCCCGCCCAGCCGTGGCACCCCGTCTACCTGCTGCAGCCGATCTACGGCATCGCGATGGCGGCGACGTTCGAATGGGGAATAGCGCTCTACGACATGGAGCTCGACGCCGTTCGCCGCGGAGAGAAGCCCAGGGCGCAGGCCAAGGCCGAGCTGATGGCCTTCGCGCGCAAGGCACGCGGGCAGCTCGTCAAGGACTACCTCGCCTTCCCGCTGCTGGCCGGGCGCCGGGGAGCGCGGCGGACGCTGGCCGCCAACCTGACGGCCAATGTCGTGCGCAACGTGTGGGTGCACACGATCGTCTTCATGGGCCACATTCCCGATGGGGCCCAGACCTTCGGCGAGGAGCAGCTCGAGGACGAGAGCCGTGGCGCGTGGTACGTGCGCCAGATGGTCGGGTCATGCAACCTCGACGGCAGCCCGCTCTTTCACCTCATGAGCGGCAACCTCTCCTTCCAGATCGAGCACCACCTCTTCCCCGACCTGCCCAGCAGCCGCTACGCGCAGATCGCCCCGCGGGTGCGCGCGGTCTGCGAGCGCCACGGCCTGCCCTACAACACCGGGCCGCTGGGGCGCCAGTACCGCTCGGTGGCCAGGAAGATCCTGCGCCTCGCTTTCCCGGGCGGCGGCCCCGGGCCGGCGGCCCGGCCGCAACCACCGGTGCAAGCCACCCCGCCCGTGGAGGCGCGCCGCGAGTCCGGCCGCCGCCCGCTCGTCGCCTGAGCGCGCGACAACAGCCTTGACGG
>JACCQW010000186.1 GCA_013813955.1 Solirubrobacterales bacterium | reverse complement strand
TCGAGCAGGCGCAGGGCGCCGGCCAGAAGGCCCAGCAGGATCTCGAGATCGGCCAGGGATCGATCTTCGACTCGCTCGACTTCGGTGGCGGCGCTCCGGACGGCAACGCCGCCGCGGCGGCCTTCGCAGCGCCGGCGCACCCGCCGATCCCCGCCGAGGAGTTCGACCAGCCCGAGCTGCTGGCCGTGGAGAAGGAGGCGATCGGGCTGTTCATCTCCGCGCACCCGCTCAAGCAGGTGCGCGAGGCGCTGCGCGCCCGCACCGACTGCCCGCTGGCCGACCTGCGCGAGCGCAAGGACAAGGACTGGGTGACGGCCGGCGGGATCATCACCGCCGCCAAGAAGATCCGCACCCGCAACGGCGACCCGATGATGTTCGCCACGCTCGACGACCTCGAGGGCTGCGTGGAGATCCTCGTCTTCGGCAAGGCGCTGGCCGAGTACGAGGGGGCGCTGGGCGTGGACTGCGTTGTGCTCGTGCGCGGGCGCGTGGACCACAAGGACGCCGACAAGACGTGCCTCGTCGTGCAGACCGCCGAGCCGTTCGACCCGCCGCCCGAGGAGGTGGAGCGCGCGCGGGAGAACGCGGCCAAGCGCCAGGTTGGGCCGCTGCCGCTGCACCTGCGCCTGAACGCGGCCGCGCTGCCCGCATCGGTCATCGACGACCTCAAGCACCTGCTCGGCAACTTCCCCGGGGAGTCCGAAGTCGTCCTCGAGGTGCACATGAGCGCGGGCGACCCGCGCACCTTGCGCCTCGGGCCGTCGTACAAGGTCGCCCCGACGCCGACGCTGCGCTCCGAGCTCGAGAGCGTCCTCGGCCCGTCCGCGCTGACCGCCTGAGCCGAGCGGTGTGCGGCGGGGCGCGTGCTTCACGGACGCGCGGCGCCTTGACAACGACGAGGGGCGGCCCGTAGGCCGCCCCTGAGCGTCGTGATGGTGGTGTGTCTAGCGGCCGGCGCGCACGTTGCGCGTGACCGTGGGGGCCCGTGCGAGGACCCTGTTGCCGGCGAACCGGGTGAGGACCCTCAGCCGGCCGCTGCCCAGCCGCCCGCGGTTGCGGAAGGTGACCCGCGACCGGAACGTGCACGTCCTGCTGAGCTGCACCCGGCGGTTGGACACGGTCTTGCGACCGCGCTTGATCTGCACGGACACGATGCCGTCGCAACCCAGCGCCCGCCGCACGTTCGGACGCAACAGCAGCGTTCCGCTCGTGGTGAAGCGGTAGGGGTTGGTGCGGTCACGCGTCGGACGGACGCTGACGCGCAGCCCGCGCGGCGTGATGCGACCGACGCGGACGTTGCGAAGCGCCGTGCCGGCCTGCCCGAGCGTGTCGATCGCCTGGGCGATCAACGTGTTTGCCCCGACGTCGTCGCTGTCGGGCTGGTAGTTGATGACGTACGGCGCGGTGTTGTCGCTGCCCACCACGACGCCGTCGTCGATCAGGACCACTCCGGCCACGCCCTTGTCATCGGTGGCCGTGAGGGTCACGGCCGTCGGGACGGTGCCCGAGATGATCTCGTTGGGCCCCGGCGTCACGAAGTTCACCACCGGCGCCTTGTCGTCGTTGGCGTTGCCGACGTCGGCGCGCTGGACGTTCTCGCAGGTGTCCGAGACGAGGTCCAGCGTGTCGACGACGGCCGTGTCGTTGCCGTCCCCACAGAACACCGTGTCGGCGAAGCCGTCACGCGCCTGCAGGGTGTCGTTGCCGCCACCCGAGGACAGCAGGTCGTTGCCCGCCCCGCCGGTCAGCACGTCATCGCCGCTGTCGGACGAGATGATGTTGTTGCCGGCGCTGCCGGTCAGGACCTGAGGAGCGCTCGAGAAGGCCGAGAGGTTCTCGATGTCGCCGCCGTAGTTGTCACCCTCGCCGGCGATGCCGTCGTTGGCCACGCCGTCGAGCGAGACGTTGTGCGAGGAGAAGTTCGGCCCGTCGTCGCTCACGAAGGCCCCGTCGATGCCGCTGCCGCCGCTCAGGATGTCCGAGCCGTCGGCGACGCCGTTCTGCGTCGGACCGGGGTCCAGGTTGTCGTCGCCGGCGCCGGCGTCGAGGACGTCGAAGCCGATGCCACCGTCCAGGAAGTCGTCGCCGGTGCCGCCGGCGAGGCCGTCGTTGCCCTCGCCACCGTCCAGGAAGTCGTCGACCGTCCCGCCGCGCAACGCGTCGTTGCCCTCGCCGCCGAACTGTTCTGTCCGACGTGTCACGTTGGTCAACGTGGTGGAGTCGTCGCGATCGCCCAGGATGATTCGGATGGTCGCGTCCGAGGCCAGGCTGCAGACGACGTCGCCGTTGCCGTTGGCGTCGCAGGCCGGGTTGACGTTGGTGAGGCCGTCGTCGTCGTCGAAGATGACGTCGTTGCCGGTCTGCGTGATCCGCAGGTTGTTGACCTCGCCCGGATCGGCGAAGAAGTTCGGGTTCGTCGCGTCGCCGCTGATCGTCGCGGCCATCGCCGCCGGCGTGACGCCCGCAACGAGCGCCGCCGTTCCCGCCAGAGCAAGCAGGCAGACCCGGCCACGCCGGATCTTCCGTGAAGTGAAGCCCATGAAATCCCCCTACTTGTGAGAAGTGACCGCCCGAGGCCACGCCGAGGACGTACGTCCCGACCGCGGTACTGTACCCGGAGACCACGTCGCGCAGGCAACGCCTCGTGCACGGGCTCGATCAGTCGCCGCAAATACGCTTGGAAGCGTTTTAGGCGCGTGCGCGCTCATGCAGGCCGCGCTCGCGCAGCGCTCGCGTGCGGCCGATGTCAGCGGCGGTCGGCCCCGAGCGGTCCGGGCCGGGGGTCTCCAGCACGCACGGCAGATCCTGAAAGCGCGGCTCGCTGAGAAAGACCGCGCAACCGTCGTCGCCCAGCTCGCCCTCGCCGACGTTCGCGTGACGGTCGCGGTTGGAGCCCAGCGGCATGGCCGAGTCGTTGAGGTGAAGCGAGCCCACGCGCTCGATCCCCACGAGCTGCGCGCAGTCGTCCAGCCCCGCGGTCAGCCCCGCGGCGGTGCGGATGTCAAAGCCGGAGGCCAGCAGGTGGCAGGAGTCCAGGCACACGCCAAGGCGATCGTCGCCGCCCGCGGCCTCCATGAGCGCCGCCAGCTCATGGAAGGAGCGCCCCAGCGTGCCGCCCGCGCCGGCGGTGTTCTCCAGGTGCAGCGGGCAGCGCTCGGACTCCGCCAGCGCCTCGGCGATCACCGTGCCCGCGCGCGCGATCGCCGGGCCGGCCTCGCCCCCGATCAGCGCCGAGCCGGGATGCAGGACGACCGCGTGGGCTCCGAGCGCCGCGCCGGCGCGCAGTGAGCTGATCAGCGACGCCAGCGACCTGGCGCGGATCTGCGGATCCTCCGAGGCGCAGTTGAGCAGGTAGACGGCGTGGATGAGCAGCGCGTGCACGCACGACCCCTCCATCGCCGCGTGGAACCCGGCGATCTCCTCCCTGGAGTACTCGCGCGGCTTCCACGCCCGCGGGTTCTGGTTGAAGATCTGGATCGCCTGCGCGTCGCGCTGCACCCCCCGCGCGACGGCCTCCGCAGGCCCGCCCGCGGGCGAGACGTGGGCGCCGATCAGCACGTAGTGTCCTGCTGCATGAGGGTCCGCTTCGCTCCTTCTCCGACCGGCGCGCTGCACGTCGGCGGCGCGCGCACGGCGCTTTACAACTGGCTGCACGCCCGGCGAACCGGCGCCACGCTGGTGCTGCGCATCGAAGATACCGACCGCGAGCGATCGACCCCCGAGAACGTCGAGCAGATCCTCGACGCCCTGCGCTGGCTGCAGATCGACTACGACGAGGGCCCGATCAGCCAGGTCTCACGGACCGAGCGCCACCAGGAGGTCCTCCACCGGCTGATCGACGGCGGCCATGCCTACCGCTGCACCGCGACCGGCGAGGACGTCAAGGCCTACAAGGCGCAGCACGGCTCCGAGCGTGGCTTCCGCGGCGAGGACGAGGGCGAGGGCGCCGTCCGCCTGCGCGTCCCCGACGCGGGGTCGACCGTCGTCCACGACGTCATCCGCGGTGACACGACGTTCGACCACCGGCACCTCGACGACCCGGTCATCGCCCGCGCGGACGGCAGCGTCCTCTACAACTTCGCCGTCGCCGTCGACGACCTCGACGGGCAGATCACCCACGTCATCCGCGGCGAGGACCATCTCTCCAACACGCCCAAGCAGCTGCTCGTGCTGGAGGCGCTGGGCGCCCCGCAGCCCGTCTACGCCCACCTCCCGCTGCTGCACGGCCCCGACGGCAGGAAGCTCTCCAAGCGCCACGGGGCCGCGTCGGTGCAGGACCTGCGCGAGGCCGGCTTCCTCCCGGAGGCCGCGCGCAACTACCTCGCGCTGCTGGGCTGGGGCAGCGCGGACGACGAGACGATCCTGTCCAGCGATCAACTCGTGGAGCAGTTCAGCATCGAGCGTGTCTCGCGCAACCCCGCGCGCTTCGACGAGCAGAAGCTGCGCTGGCTCAACGGCCGCTATCTGCGCGAGCTGAGCACCGACGAGCTGACGGCGCGCCTGGAGGAGTACACGGGGCGCACGGGCCTGCGCGACGCCGTCGAGATCTCGCGCGAGAAGGTGCAGACCCTCGCCGACTTCTGGCCGCTGGCCGGCTTCGTCTTCGACGGGCCCTCCGACGACCCGCAGGCGCGCGAGAGATGGCTGGACGCCGACGGGCGCTCCGCGCTGCGCGACGCGCGCCGGGCGCTCGAGCCCGTGCGGCCCTTCGCCCAGGACGACGTCGAGGCGGCGCTGCGCGGCGTCGTCGAGGCACGCTCGGCCAAGCCCAGGGACGTCTTCCAGCCGGTGCGCGTGGCGCTCGCCGGCACGACCGTCTCGCCGGGCATCTTCGAGACCCTGGTCGTGCTCGGGCGAGACGAGTCGCTGGAGCGGATCGATCGGGCTCTCGCCGCGGGCTGACCGGTCGCGCACCGCGCGCTCAACCATACGTCCACCCCTGCCGATAGGGACCGTGCACGCCGATCCTCGAGCAGTAGGGAGGGACCGCCGACCATGTCGATCACCTCGGTCGCCAGCCACGCCGAACCGACGCAGGGTGCCGCACAGCGGCACCACAACGAAGGCCACGGCCGCCGGCTCACCGCCGCCTTCGAGGCGCTGGAGGCCTACCCCGCCCTGGCCGAATCGCGCAACCGCCTGCTGCGCCTCGTCACCGAGGAGCGCGTGTCCCCCGGCGACGTCGTCGCCGCGGTCGAGTCGGACATCGCCCTGGTCATCAGCGTCCTGCGCGTCGCCAACCAGCTGGACACCGGATCGCGCGGCCGCGTGGAGTCGATCGTCAAGGCCGTCGAGGTCCTGTCGCCCGAATCGGTGCACGCGATCGCCAGCCGCACGCGCACCTTCGACTTCTTCGAGCGCTCTACCGTCTGGGACTCCGCGCCCGAGCGCTTCCGCCTGCACGGCGTGGCGACGCAGCGCGCCGCCGACCGCCTCGCCCAGGAGGCCGGCTACGAGCACCGCGACCGCCTCATGGTCACCGCGCTGCTGCACGACGTCGGCAAGCTCGTCCTCGCCCACGCCTACCCCGGCTACCCCGAGCAGGTCCACGGCGACGCGAACACCCCCGAGGAGCGCATCCGCCGCGAGCGCCGCGAGCTCGGTGTCGACCACGCGCTGGTCGGCGGGGTCCTGGCCCGCCGCTGGGGGCTGCCCGGGGCCGTCGCCTCGGCCATCGAGCGACACCACTCCGACGACGACGGCGGCGAGGCCGCGTTCGTGCGCCTGGCCGACATGCTCGCCCACTACGCCAACGGCGACCAGGTCTCGCCCAACGCCCTGCTGAAGACCGCGCGCTCGGTCGGCCTCGGCCCCGCGGAGCTGCGCAAGGTCATGTTCGACCTGCCCTACCCGAGCTCCAGCCGCCCGCGCCAGATCGACCCGTGCCCGCTGTCCGCGCGCGAGCTCGAGGTGCTCAAGCGCCTGGCCGAGGGCAAGGTCTACAAGCAGATCGCCGCCGAGCTGCAGCTGTCCACGTCGACGGTCCGCACCCACCTGCACAACGTCTACGGCAAGCTCGGCGCGGTCGACCGCGCCCAGGCCGTGCTCGTCGCTACCGAGCGCGGCTGGCTGTAGGCCGCAGGCCGCGCGGTCTCCAGCGCCGGGGCCATGGCGGTCCCGGTCGCCCGCCGCGCCGGCGGGCCATGTGCGCCCACGCGAGTACGGCGAGGCCGATCCCGAGCGCGTCGACAGCCACGTCGAGCGGCGCGCCGTGGCGGTCGGTCACGAACGACTGGTGGATCTCGTCGCCGGCCGCGTAGGCCAGCGCGACCGCGCTGGCCACGATCGGCCGGCGCCACTCGAGCGCCCGCGCCACCGCCAGCCACAGCGCCGCGAAGATCGCGATGTGCGCGAGCTTGCGCAGGACGAGGTCGAAGCTCAGCCCCGAGTCCAGCCCGGGCTGGGCGGAGAGGTAGAAGATGAGCGCCATGACCGCCAGCGGCGGCGCGAAGCGGCTGATCGGTCCCATACAGTCAGCGTAGTGCTCCCTCCCGCAATCCTGGCATGAGGAACCACTGACCGATGATCTCGATCACCACCAAGTCGCCCTATGCGCTCAAGGCGCTCGCCGAGCTCGGCCGCAGCGGCGACGGTCCCGTGCCGATCGGCGAGCTGGCCCGCCGCCGCGACATCCCCGTCCAGTTCCTCGAGCAGCTCTTCGCCGCCCTGCGCCGCGCCGGCCTGCTGAACTCCCAGCGCGGGGTGAAGGGCGGCTACTCGTTCGCCCGCCCCGTCGCCCAGATCACCGTCCTCGAGGTCGTCGAGCTGCTCGACGGCCCGTTCGGCCGTGACGCCGACGGGATCATCGGCGAGGCGGCCGCCGCCGCCCGCGCCGTCCTCGAGCGCACCACGCTCGCCGACGTCGTCGAGCGCGAGGCCCGCGACGCGGGTGTCGCGATGTACCACATCTGATCGCGGCTCCTCGGGCGCTGTGTGCGTCCGGCTATTGGTAGTAGTCCAGCTGGTGCCAGCGTAGGCGAACAGCAGGGCCAGCAGGCTCCAGGTCACCGGCAGCTCAGGGTCCGGCGAAAGTCGGCCTCCCAGTGGCCGAAGCGACGAACGACCAAGAGGATGATCAGCAGCTCGTGAGCTCGGCTCCGCAGAAGAGCAGCAGCGGACCGATGACGCTGACGGCCAGATAGGCGGTGAACAGTCGATCGTGGAATCCCGGGGTCCCGGAAGACCGGTTGACGGGCGTCAGCGCCGCTCTCAGCGCCTCCGGCTGAAGTGCGGCGCGGAGGGGCTCGTCCTCTCCGGCTCCATCCCCGTCTCGCTCATCGTCGTCGGCGTCTCGTGTCTCTGATGGAGCGTCAGGCGCCGCCGGGCCGCAGCGCGAAGCTCAGCGCGACCTCGGTCCCGCCCTCGGGGCGCAGCCGGACCTCGCAGCGCTGGGCCGCGTGGTGCATGAGGCCCACCCCACGGCCGAGGCCCGGGCTGTCGGGTCGTGGGGACATCCCCACGCCGGTGTCGCGAACGCTGACCTCCAGCGCCCCGTCGGCGGGGGTGGCGACGACGCGGACCTCGCCGGGCCGGGCCCCGTCGCGATAGGCGTGCACGACCGCGTTGGTGACTGCCTCGCTCACCGCAAGGTTGATCCTCATGAGCGCCTCCTCGTCGGCCCCGGACTGGGTCGCGACGACCGTCACGGCGTGCCGGACCGCGGCGACAGACGGCGCCCGCGCGGGATAGACGGCGTCCAGGACGATGGCGGTCGGCGCGAAGGCCATGCACTAGATGTACCCAGCACCCACCCGACCATCACCCTCGAATGGATACCGTTGATCCGATGCCCCCGATCCCCGCCAACATCGCCGCACACGTGGGGCGGACGCCGATGGTGGAGCTGGCGCGCATGGCCCCCGAGGGCGTGCGCATCTTCGGCAAGCTCGAGGCGTTCAACCCGGGCGGCAGCGTCAAGGACCGCATCGGCGTGGCGATGATCGAGGCGGCCGAGGCCGAGGGTCGCATCGAGCCCGGCCGCACGACGATCGTCGAGGCAACGTCGGGCAACACCGGCATCGCGCTGGCCTTCGTGTGCGCGGCGAAGGGCTATGACCTCGTGCTGACGCTGCCCCAGGGGATGAGCCGTGAGCGCGAGGCGCTGCTGCGCCTGTACGGCGCGCGCGTGGAGATCACCGAATCGTTGGGCGGGATGAACGAGGCGGTCGACGCCGCCCGGGCGATGGCCACCCGCGACGACGTCTTCCTGCCCGACCAGTTCTCCAACCCGGCCAACCCCGAGGCCCACCGCCGCGCGACCGCCCCCGAGCTGCTCGAGGCGCTGGAAGGGGACATCGACGTGCTCGTGTGCGGCGTGGGCACCGGTGGGACGATCACCGGGGTGGGGGAGGTGCTCAAGGAGCACAACCCCGACTGTCGGATCGTCGCGGTCGAGCCGGCGACGTCGGCGGTGCTCTCCGGCCGCCCGCCGGGGCCGCACAAGATCCAGGGGATCGGCGCCGGCTTCGTGCCACCGGTGCTCAACCGCGAGATCCTCGACGAGGTGATCGCGGTCGGCGACGAGGACGCGATCCAGACCGCGCGGCTGGCCGCCCGGCGGGAGGGCGCGCTCGTGGGCATCTCCTGCGGCGCCGCGCTGTGGGCCGCCCTGCAGATCGCCGGCCGGGCGGAGTCGCGCGGACAGCGCATCGCCGTCGTGCTGCCGGATTCCGGCGAGCGCTACGTGTCGACGCCGTTCTTCGCCCCGTAGGCGGGCGCTACTACGGGCGCCGGGTGCGCCCGCCTGCCGACGCTCCAGGCCTCCATCTCCGGCCACGGCCCGTAGCCGGCGTCCGGGTTGAGGTGCCCGCCGCCGGCGACCACGTCCGTTGCCAGCCCGAGCGGCTCGCCGTAGACGGCGGCCGCCCCGCCGGGGCAGTACGGATCGTCGTCGGAGCACACGAGGCGCGTCTCGACCGCGGAGGCGGCGATCGCCTCGCGGTCCAGCGTCACCGGGTAGAAGCGCGCTATCTCCGAGATGCCCGTCCCGGCGGACGGCGGCGCCACCAGCGCCACGCGCTCGACGCGCTGCTCGCCGCGGGTCGCCCGTGCGTGGCGCAGCCACAGAACGCAGGCCAGCGAGTGGCAGATCACGACGCTGCCGGGACCGGGCCCCAGCGCGGCGACCTCCTCGCGCAGCGCGCGGCCCCAGCGGTCCGGGCAGGGGGTGTGGCACTCGGGCAGGTCGGGGTAGCGGACGGGGTGGCCGGCCGCGCCCAGGCGCTCGGCGAGCAACGTCTGCCAGTGCCCGTCACCCGAGCCCTGCCAGCCGTGGAGGATCAAGAAGCGCTGCGCCGTCACCGGCTCGCAGGGTATCGCCGGTAGGCTCCGGCCATGCTCGGCCTGGGGACCCTGGCGCGCATCGCCGGCGAGGTCCGTCGCGACGTCGCCGCCGCGCACGCCCGCGACCCCGCCGCCCGGGGCACGGGCTCGCTCGAGATCCTCGCCGGCTGGCCCGGCGTGCAGGCCCTGCTCGCCCATCGCGTGGCCCACGGCATGCAGGGCCTCGGGATCCCGGCCCTCCCACGGTCGATCTCCTTCGCCTCGCGCCTGGCGACCGGCGTCGAGATCCATCCGTGCGCGCAGATCGGCCCGGGGTTGTTCATCGACCACGGCTCGGGCGTCGTCATCGGGGAGACCGCGCAGATCGGCGAGAACGTGACGCTCTACCAGGGCGTCACGCTCGGGGGCACGGGCTTTGCGACCGGCAAGCGCCACCCGACCGTGCAGGACAACGTCACCGTCGGGGCGGGCGCGAAGCTGCTGGGCGCGATCACGATCGGCCACGGGGCGAAGATCGGCGCGAACACCGTCGTCGTGCACGACGTGCCGCCGAACTCCACCGTGGTCGGCAACCCCGGCCACCCCGTACGCGTGGACGGCCAGCGCCCGGAGGGGCCCGATGCCGACTGGGTCCACCTGCCCGACCCGGTGGCCGAGGCGATCAAGGCGCTCTCGGCGCGCATCGCCGAGCTCGAGCGCGAGCTCGCCGCTCGCCGGGGCGCCGAGCCCGGGCCCGAGGGTGACGTGCGGCCCCTGCGCCCCGTCCGCGGCCCCAACCCGACCGGCGGCTAGCCCTCAGTAGAAGACAGTCCGGCAGCGGTGCCGGGGGCGATCCTTGTAGGCGGGCGCCTGGCCGCGATTCCACAGCCGGTGGTCCAGCGTGTGTGCCGAGACGCCGAGGCGGTCGGCGATCAGCTCGCAGGCGTGAACCGCGCAAGCACGGATCTCGCGCTCCTGCGGCCCGGGGCGCAGCAGGCGGCCTGTATCGATGTGCGCCGCGAGGCGCTCGTCGTAGCGCAGGACGCCGTCGCAGCGCAGCACGTGGGGGACGAGGTTGTCGGCGAAGATGGTCAGGCGCCCCAGGTCGGCGAACTCGGCGACCCCGGCGAGCGCGAGGTCGGAAGGCACGATCTGCGCGCGCTTGTAGAAGCCGCGGTCGGCGAACAGCGCCATGCCGTCGGCCAGCATCTGCGCCAGGCGCTCGGCCGATCCGCGCGCCTGCTCGGCGAGGTCCAGCGCCGTGCGGCCGCCCAGAAACGTGCCGAGGGAGCGCAGGGCCTGGGCGAAGAGGGCCATCAGCTCGTGGTCGCGACGCTGGCCCAGCGTGTCGGCGATCTCCTCGGTGCGCATCGCTCGCAGCTCGCCCGTGCTCCAGGGCCCGGCGGCACGGAAGCGGTCCGCCAGCCCCCACGCCACCGTGAAGTAGCCGGAGCAGCCGGGGCGCTTGTCCAGCGTCGGAAACCAGCCGGAGCCGAAGTTCACCGTGTCGAGCACCAGGAGGTAGTTCGCGACCTCGGCGGGCGGCCCCTCGAGGTAGTGGCGCTGGGGGTCCAGGGCGGGCGGAGGCCCGGGCTTCACGGTGGCGAGCGCGGCGGGGTCGATCGTCACCCACTTCGCCCCGGCGGCGACCTGCGCGCAGGTCGCGCGCACCTCGTCGCACAGGGCCACCGCGATCAGCGGCGGCCGAAGATCAGGACGACCGTCGCGCCCGGGCCCGGCGCGGCCACCGGGATGCCCGCGGCCAGGCCGACGCCGAGGTCCTTGACGTCCCCGCGCAGGACGCGGCGGCGGTGCTCGGCGCTGCGCTCGAGCACCGCGAGCACCCCACGCGCGCTCCCCTCGCGACCCATGCCCCAGCCGATCGTCTCCGAGCTGATGAAGGAGCGTCGTTTACGGGGATAGCCTGCCTTGCCCACGCGCCGGTCGAGGTTCTCGCCCGCGCGGTTGACGTGCGAGACGTAGTTCAGGCGGTCCAGCTCGCCTGCGTGGCGCCGGGCGGCCCGCTCCAGCTTGCCCGACCGCTTCAGCGCCGGCCGGCCGTTCGCGGCCCGGTACTCGTTGACCA
>JACCQW010000087.1 GCA_013813955.1 Solirubrobacterales bacterium | reverse complement strand
CCCCGTAGCGGCACCGGCCAGGACGTACCAACCCTCTTCGGCGCTGAGGACCCCTCCGGCGATGAAGCCCGGCACACCTGACAGGAGCATGAGACCGTAGGGAACGGGCGACCGAGGTCGACCTCGTCGGCCTGCTGCCAGTACGGGCGGGCCGTGGCCCGCGCGCGGCGCGAGCGCCCAGGCTCATGAAACCCTCGGTCGCGGTGTCCTCCTGCAATTCCAATACCGTCTCGCCCGTGAATTTGATCCGCCGCATTGATGCCGGCCAAGGCGAGTTCCTGCTCTTTGCTCTGACCCCGCCTCGTCTCGCGACGGATCGTGAACGAGCACAGGAGATCGCCGACGTGACTGTCGCTCGTCTTCGTCCGCTAGGACTGGACGGGCTGATCCTTTACGACATCGACGACGAAACCGAGCGGAATCCGGCCGAGCGTCCGTTTCCGTTCATGCCGACGCTGGACCCAGCCGACTACCTCGCCAAACATGTCGGGACCTGGCCAACGCCAGTGATCGTCTATCGCGCGGTCAGCAAATACGCTCCCACTGACCTTCGAGCCTGGCTATCGGCGCAAGATCCCGAGCGGCTGATGACGGTCCTCGTGGGAGCAGCCTCAAGCGGCGCGCAGGTTCGGACTTCATTGCGCGACGCTCAGGCGCTACGGCGAGAAGTCAACCCCGGTCTGTTGCTGGGCGGGGTGGCGATACCCGAGCGCCACACCCGCCGCGATGATGAACACCTACAACTCCTCGCCAAACAGGACGCGGGCTGTCGCTTCTTCGTAACCCAAGTGGTGTACGACATCAACGCAGCCAAGAACCTCGTCTCGGACTACCACTACGAGTGCAGCGCGAGAGGCATCTCCCCAGCGCCTTTCGTCTTTACGTTCTCGGTATGCGGATCGATGAAGACGCTGGACTTCCTGCGGTGGTTGGGTGTCGATGTGCCGAGATGGATCGAGAATGACCTCAGACACGCTGCCGACACGCTTGAGGCCTCGTACCAGCAGGCCCTTACGACGGCCACCGAACTGATGACGTACTGCCGCACGCTCGGCGTGCCGTTCGGAATCAACGTGGAAAGCGTCTCGATCAGACGAGTGGAAATCGAAGCGTCGGTGCGACTGGCACAAGAACTTCGAACGCGACTAAAGCGCTGAGTACGCCACAGCTGAGGACCGAACGACGTCCGCCCGCCCCGAACAACGGGGGCGCGGCACCCTTGAGCGGCGCGGCTTTCTGCCCGCCCGAGCATCGCCCGCCCAGCTCTGGAGGTTGCGAGTTGCGCGGATATTCGGGAGGAGTGCCACGGTCTGTCGAAGCATTCTGAGTCGCGCTGCTGCTTTGTGGCAGAAGCACGCTCGGGGTAGCCGTCGAGGTGGGCACAGCGGAAGGGGTCGCCTGGACGGACGGCGCCCGCGCGCAGCCGGCGGAGCCGGCGCGGGCGCCGCCGCCGCACCAGCGCGCGCCTTTTGGCTGGTCGCAGTCGGCTGGGACCCAGGGTGTGGTGCTGACTTGATCGTGTAGTTCACACCGGTCACACGTTCGACTGTGGAGCCTTCTGAGCTTTCGCTTGTCCGAGGTCGAGCCGGAGACTCTGTACTCGCACGCTCGCGGTCGTCAGGCCGCCACGGCCTAGCCGACGGACCGCTGTCGCCGGGCTGCCGTTGGGTCGCAGGGCGGTAGCACGACGGGGGGCCGGCCCCGCGCGTACCTGACGATTTCGCACCGATGCGGCCCACCGTCTCCACTGCTGCACCCGGTACGGCACGCGGCCGGCTGAAGACCGGGCGCCGCGCTGGGTCGCACCGGCGGCGCGGTGACTCAGCTCGCCGGTTCGATGGCGACGATCTCGACGAGGCTCTCGGTGCCTCGGAAGTCGACTGGATTGCGCGTGTAGAGCGGCAGGTTGGACGCCAACGCGGTAGCCGCGATCAGCAGGTCGAGCGACCGCGCTCCCCGCGCTTTGCGTCCGGCTCCGACCACGGCCGCGTAGATGCGACCGTAGGCGCGCGCGACGGCCGCGTCCACGGGCAGCGGGTCGAAGGTCGCCT
>JACCQW010000085.1 GCA_013813955.1 Solirubrobacterales bacterium | reverse complement strand
GGCGAGGCGCAGGCGTGCGGCCCGCGCGCGCTCGGGGCCCGCCGCGGGCAGCGGGCCGTCGCCGAACGGCGCCGTGTACTCCTGCGGCTCGAAGACCGACGCCTGAAAGCCGGCGTCGACATCGGTGCGGTCCACGCCGCCCGCGTCCGGCGCGGCGTCGGGCACCTTCACGGGCTTGTCGGTGATCGCTGCGAGCAGGCGCCGGTACAGCTCGCCCTCGTAGCCGCCGCTGCCGCTGCCGCTGAGCGCGGGCACCGCCTCCGTGCCGTTGCGCACGACCACCAGGCCCTGGCTCGGGAAGACGGACACGAGCTGGCCGAACAGACCCGCGTAGCGGTACAGGTCCCTCGGCAGGCCGGGGAACTCGCGGTCGTCGCTGACCGGCCGCTCGCCGATGCGCGGCCCGACGCACGGCCGCGCAGCGTTGAGCCAGATCAGCCAGCCGTAGCAGCCGTTCGTCGACGTCGGGGTGAGCGCCTCGCGCACGACCGGCCGCGCGAGCAGCCGGCGCCCGCGCCAGACGCCCTCGCGCCGCATGAGCTCGCCGAGGCGCGCGAAATCGTCCGTGTGCATGTTCAGGCCGAAGAAGCCCTGGGTGTGACCGGCCGCGTCGCGACTCCAGCGCCACGTGCCGGGCCGGATGCCCAGCGGGCCGAACAGCTCGCGCTGCGCGAAGGCCTGGAAGTCCTCGCCCACCGCGCGCTGGACGGCCTCGGCGAGCAGCGCCGGTCCACTCTGGGAGTACTCGTAGTACGTGCCGGGCGGCCGCGCCACTCCGACCGTCAGCGCGTCGCGCAGGCGGTCGGGCATGAAGACGTCGTAGTCGCGAAACCCGTTCCAGCGCAGGCCGCTGGTCATGGTCAGCAGGTCGCGCATCGTGATCGCGCCGTGGGGGGCGTCGGCTTCGCCGATCAACGCGCCGACCGGATCGTCGGGGCTGATCAGCCCGAGCGTCATCGCCCGGCTGAACACGAGCGCGGTCACCGACTTGGCCAGCGACCAGCTCTCGAAGCGCATCTGGCCATTGACGGGCGCGAGCGCGTCGCGGGCGACGAGGCAGCCGTGGCGGTAGACGCGGACCGCAAGCGCGTTCTGGGTCGTCGCATAGTTCACCGCGCCGCGCACGCGGGCGGCATCCATGCCGGCCTCCGCCGGCGTCGCGCGCTCCCACGCGCCGGCCGGCGCCTCGCAGCGCTTGGCGGCCTGCGCCGGGGCGACCGCCATCAGCGTGGCGATCAGCGCGGCCGGCAACGTCCATGTCATGCGACCCATCCGATTCCCCGTTTCGACGACGGCGACCAGTCTAGCTCTCGTGCGAACGTCGGCGTACAGTGGGCATGATCGCCGGGCGCCGGAGGCAGCGATCGGGGCGGCGGCGCCCGCGTGCTCGCAGCTTTTTGGGGGGGGTGGCTGACGTTCACCCCCTCAGGGACGGTCAACGTCAGGCACCCCACCGACGCCCGCTCCCCTCGCCGGCCGCCGGGCGGCCGGGCGGGCGGGCTCCGGCGACCTACCGGATGAGCACCGGCGTGCCAAGCGGCACGCGGCGGAACAGCGCGATCACGTCGCCCACGCGCATGCGGATGCAGCCGTGCGAGGCGCGGGTGCCGATCGAGCCCTCCTCGCCGGTGCCGTGGATGCCGATGCTGCCCGAGACGCCCATCCAGCGGGCCTTGAGCGGGTTGGCAGCGCTGCCGCCCACGACCGTGGAGCCCGCGAGCTCGCCGGCCCAGGGACTGTTGGGCACCGACCAGGTCGGGTTGACCTGCTTGCTCTGGATCTGAAAGCGCCCGCGCGGCGTGGGAAAGGCGGGCTGACCGACGGCGACCCGGTAGGTCCGGCGCAGCCTGAGCCCCTTGAACAGGCGCAGCTTGAAGTTCGAGCGGTCGATCGTGATGACCGTGTTCGCGCCACGGCGCAGGTCGTTGGCGTTGAACTTGGCGCGCACGCGCACGAGCGTGGGACGAAAGACGCGGGAGGCCTTGGGATCCTCGAGCGCCGCATTGATCCGCCCGGCGAGGGCGAGGTGGTCGATGTCGCGGCCGGTCCTGGAGCGGCGCACCCTGACCCGGCGCAGGGTGATGCGCAGCGTCGCGTTGCGGGCGCGGCGGCTCAGCGCCCTATCCACCCGCGCGGCGAAGCGGCCCACGGCGCGCGTCGAGTGCGTCAGCGCGAGCCCGACGTCCAGGCCGGCGG
>JACCQW010000063.1 GCA_013813955.1 Solirubrobacterales bacterium | reverse complement strand
CCGCGACGCGCACGCTCGCGCAGGTGTCGATCGAGGACGCCGCGCAGGCCGACCTCATCTTCTCGACGTTGATGGGCGACATGGTCGAGCCGCGCCGCCAGTTCATCGAGGACAACGCCCGCCTCGTGGCCAACCTGGACGTCTGAGCCATGGCTTCCATCGACACGCTCTCCGGCGGCAACATCGAGCCGCGCGCGCTCGAGGACGAGATGCGCTCGGCGTACCTCGACTACGCGATGTCGGTCATCGTCGGGCGCGCGCTGCCCGACGTGCGCGACGGCCTGAAGCCCGTCCACCGCCGGGTGCTGTTCTCGATGTCCGAGAACGGCCTCGGGCCGACACGGCCCTACCGCAAGTGCGCCTCGATCGTCGGCGACGTGATGGGCAACTACCATCCGCACGGCGACTCGGCGATCTACGACGCGCTCGTGCGTCTCGCGCAGGACTTCTCGATGCGCTACGAGCTCGTCGACGGCCAGGGCAACTTCGGCTCGATCGACGACGACCCGGCCGCGGCCATGCGCTACACCGAGGCGCGGCTGGAGCGCATGGCGATGGAGATGCTGCGCGACCTCGACGCCGACACCGTCGACTTCGTACCCAACTACGACGGGCGCAAGCAGGAGCCGACGGTGCTGCCGGCGCGCTTCCCCAACCTGCTGGTCAACGGCTCGTCGGGCATCGCGGTCGGGATGGCCACGAACATCCCGCCCCACAACCTGCGCGAGACCGTGGCCGCGGTGATCGCCTACATCGAGGACCCCGCGATCGAGACGGAGGGGCTGATGCGCCACATGCCCGGGCCGGACTTCCCGACCGGCGGGATCATCCTCGGCCGCCAGGGCATCCGCGACGCCTACGCAACCGGCCGCGGCCGGGTGCGCGTGCGCGGCAAGGCGCACACGGAGGACATCGGGCGCGGCAAGGAGGCGCTCGTCGTCACCGAGCTGCCCTACGCCGTCAAGAAGGGCGGCGAGGGCGGGCTGATCACGAAGATCCGCGACCTCGTCATCGACAAGAAGATCGGCGGGATCTCCAACCTGGAGGACCACTCCTCCGAGCGCGGCGGCATGCGCCTCGTGGTCGAGCTCAAGCGCGACGAGATCCCCGAGGTCGTCCTCAACCAGCTCTACAAGCACACGCCGCTGCAGACCACGTTCGGCGTGAACATGGTGGCGCTGGTGGAGAACGTGCCGCGCACGCTGTCGCTGCGCGAGGTCATCAAGCACTACGTCCGCCACCAGCGCGAGGTCGTCGTCCGGCGCACGAAGCACGAGCTCGGCGTCCTCGAGCGCCGCGTGCACGTCCTCGAGGGCCTGCTCATCGCGCTGGACAACCTCGACGCGATCATCGAGCTGATCCGTGCATCGCGCGATCGCGAGAACGCGCGCGGCGAGCTGATGGAGCGCTTCGGGCTCACCGAGATCCAGGCCTCGGCGATCCTCGACCTGCGCCTCTCGCAGCTCACGGCGCTGGAGGCCGGCGCGATCAAGACCGAGCACGACGACAAGGTCGAGCGCATCGGCGAGCTGCGCGCGATCCTCGGCGACGAGTCACGCGTCTTCGCGATCATCAAGGAGGAGCTCGAGGAGATCGCCGAGCGCTTCGGCGACGAGCGGCGCACGGTGATCGCCGACTCCGAGGACGAGATCGGCATCGAGGACCTGATCCCCGAGCAGCAGATGGTGATCGCCATCACCCGCAGCGGCTACATCAAGTCGCTGCCTCTGACCACCTACCGCGCGCAGCAGCGCGGCGGGCGCGGCGTGACGGGGATGGACATGAAGGACGGCGACTTCATCGAGCACCTCTTCGTGTGCTCGTCGCACGACTACCTGCTGTTCTTCTCCAACCGCGGCAAGGTCTACCGCTCCAAGGTCTATGAGCTGCCCGAGGCGTCGCGCACGGCCAAGGGCCGCGCGCTGGTCAACATCCTCCCCCTGCGCGAGGGCGAGCGGATCCAGTCCGTGCTCGCCACGCGCGACTTCCAGGAGGGGCGCTACGTGATCTTCGCGACCAAGCGCGGCGTGGTGAAGAAGACGGAGTTCCTCGCCTACAACACGCCGATCAAGGCGGACGGGATCATCGCCATCAAGGTGCGCGACGACGACGAGCTCGTCAGCGTGCGCCGCACCAGCGGCGAGGACGACATCCTGATCGTCTCGCGCAAGGGCCAGGCCGTGCGCTTCAACGAGGCCGACGCGCGCCCGATGGGGCGCGACACCTCCGGCGTGCGCGGGATGAACGTCGACCAGCCCGACAACGCGGTGCTGGTCATGGACGTGGCCCGCGACGACCAGGAGCTGCTCGTCGTCACCGAGAACGGCTTCGGCAAGCGCACGTCGATCGCCGAGTACCGCAAGACCAAGCGCGGGGCGATGGGCGTCGGAACGATCAAGCTCACCGAGGCCAAGGGCGCGCTCGCCGGCGCGCTGGTGGTCCGCGAGCACGAGGAGCTCGTGTTCATCTCCCAGAGCGGGATGGTCCAGCGCACCGCCGTGCGCGGCATCACCCGCTACGGCCGGCTCGCGCAGGGCGTGCGCGTCATGAACATGAAGGACGACGACCTCGTGTCGGCGGTCGCGCTCGTGGTCGAGTCGGCGCCGGTCGAGGCTGCCGCCCCCGGGGCCGGCGAGCTCGAGGCTTTCGAGGAGCGCGAGCCCCGAGCCCCCGGCGACGACGCGGCCGAGGCCGGGGCCGAGGACGGCGCCCCCGACGGGTGACAGGAGGCTGTCGAGGTTGTCGACGCCATTCGCTACATTCTGCGGACCAGAGAAAGGAGGTGGTCCGTATCGGCAGTCACAGTTCTTGCGGGACCCTGGAGGTGCTCGGCCGCTAGGTCGGGAAGGCTGGATCCGCTTGGCGAATCCACACCGGGCCACCCCCGAGCCGGATGCCGGATTGGTCCCACCGGCGTAGCAGTTCCGTTCAGCTCGGGTTCTCAGTCCAGTCAGGTTGCAAGCGAAGGGCGCCGTGTCGACGGCGCCCTTCGTGCGTCCGGGCCCGCTCAGCGCCGGCCGGCTTGACCGCGCCCGCGACCCGGCGCTCCGGCGACGCGCAGCGAACGGACTACGACCGCCCGCGGCCCCGTCGGACCGCGCGCCTCGACGCGCAGGCGGTGCCTGCC
>JACCQW010000042.1 GCA_013813955.1 Solirubrobacterales bacterium | reverse complement strand
CGCAGGTCCAGCGCGCGCTCGATGACGTGCAGCTTCAGCGTCGCGCGCGTGGGCGCGATGCCGGCGCGCAGCGCGTCGAGCGCCGCACGGCGCGCGGCCCAGTCGACGGGGCGGCGGTTGTCGGGATCGACGAGCGACAGGTCGGTCAGCTCGTCGCCCTGGTAGACGTCGGGCACGCCGGGAACCGTGAGCTTGAGCAGCAGCTGGCCGAGCGCCGAGCTCTCCCCCTCGGCGGCGACCCGCTCGCAGAACGGCTCGAAGTCCTCGAGGAACGGGCGGTGCTCGAGCAGCGCGACCGCGTAGCGCTTGGCGCGCCCCTCCCAGTCGTGGTCCTGCGTCGCCCACGACGTGTTGCGCTTGGCCTCGCGCAGCGCCTTCTCGACGAAGCCCTCCAGGCGCTCGGCCGTGATCGGCCATACGCCGATCAGCGTCTGGAAGAGCAGGTAGCGCTCGTGGTCGTCCGGTCCTCCCCGGCCGCCGTCCTCGACGAGCGCGTCGGTCAGCTCATACCAGCGGCGCACGTGCTCGCCCCATTCCCCCGCGAGGCTCGCCAGGGCGCCGATGCGGGCGCGGGCGTCGCCCGACCGCTTGGTGTCGTGGGTCTGGGTGATCAGCAGGCCGCGGGGGAAGCGGCGCGCGCGCTCGGCGTTGGCGGCGTGGAAGTCATCGACGGTGAGCGTGAAGCGGCCCGGGTCGCCGCCCACCTCGTTGAGGGCGAGCAGGCGCAGGTCGCGGTAGAACGCGGTGTCCTCCACGCCCTTGGCGGCCACCGGCGGCGAGGTCTGCTGAAAGCGCGAGACGAACTCCTCGGGCGCGCCGTCGAAGAGGTCCGGCCGACCGGCCGCGCGCAGCGCCGCGCGATCCTCCGCGGAGAACACCCCGTCGCGCACGTAGGTCCGGTAGACGGGCAGCGCGGCAAGCGCCTGCTCGAGGTCCCCGGGGTCGTGGATCGCGCGCAGGCGCTCGACCTCGCGCGCGAACGTCGTCGACGCCTGCTCGAGCTGGGCCTCCAGCGCGATCGCGGCGAACGGTCGCCCTTCGCCGGTCAGCTCGGCGTGCAGCGCGGTGAGAGGCGCCTCGCCGGCCGGGTCGACGAACAGCGCCTGCACCTCGTTGAGGAACTCATAGCCGACGGTGCCCTCCACCGGCCAGTCGCGCAGCGCCTCGGACGGGTGCAGGATCTTCTCCACCCAGACGGGCCCGGGGCGGGCGGGCGAGGATCCGCGCAGGCGCTCGAGGTACCCGGCGGGGTCGGCGAGCCCGTCGGGGTGATCGACGCGCAGCCCGTCCACGACCCCGTCGGCGACGAGCTCGAGCACCTTGCCGTGGGTCAGCGCGAACACCTCCGGGTCCTCCACGCGCACGCCCGCGAGGTCGTCGATGTCGAAGAAGCGGCGGTGGTGGCCGGTCGCCGGGTCGATGTCGAAGACGCGCGCGCGCTCGGCCTCGTCGGCCCACCAGCGGTTCTCGTCTCCGGTGCCCATGTGGTTGGGGACGATGTCGAGGATCAGCCCGAGCCCCTCGGCGGCGAGCGCGCGCAGCGCCTCCTCCCCGCCGAGCTCCTCGGAGATCCGCGTCGGGTCGACCACGTCGTAGCCGTGGGTGGAGCCCGAGCGCGCCTGCAGCGTCGGCGACAGGTACAGGTGGCTGATGCCCAGGTCTCGAAGGTAGGGCACGAGCGCGCGGACGTCCTCGAAGCGCAGGTCGGGCCCCAGCTGCAGCCGGTAGGTCGCGCGCAGGTCGCTCACGCCGCGGCCGGACCAAGGCCCTTGAGCACGGTGATCGAGCGCGCGACCGTCGTCAGCGTGCCGCGCGCCCGGGCCTTCAGCGACCCGGGCTCGGCCTGCGGGTCTGCGGTGCTCAGCTCCAGCGCCCAGCTCTGACCGTAGCGCCGGGCCGGCAGAGTGAACGTGACCTCCTCGTGGTGTGCGTTGAAGAGCAGCAGGAACGAGTTGTCGGTGATGTGCTCCCCGCGGCGCGAGCGGTACGGGAACTCCGCGCCGTTGAGAAACAGGCCGAGCACGTGGCCGTCGTCCTGCTGCCAGTCGCGCTGGGTCATCTTGCGCCCGTCGGGACGGAACCACCACGCGTCGGGCAGGCCGGCGCCCTCGGAGGCCTCGCCGAGCAGGAAGTGGCGGCGGCGGAAGACCGGGTGCTCCTGGCGCAGCGCGATCACGCGCTTGGTGAAGGCCAGCAGGGCCATCCCGCGCTCGTCGACGTCCCAGTCGTACCAGGAGATCTCGTTGTCCTGGCACCAGGCATTGTTGTTGCCGCCCTGGCTGCGCCCGAGCTCGTCGCCGCCGAGCAGCATCGGCACGCCCTGACTGAGCAGCAGCGTGGTCAGGACGTTGCGCTGCTGGCGCTCGCGCAGGGCGCTGATCTCCGGGTCGTCGGTCGGCCCCTCGACGCCGTGGTTCCAGGAGCGGTTGTCGTCGGTCCCGTCCCGGTTGTCCTCCTGGTTGGCCTCGTTGCGCTTCTCGTTGTAGGAGACGAGGTCGGCCAGCGTGAAGCCGTCGTGGGCGGTGACGAAGTTGATCGACGCGACGGGCTGGCGGCCGTCGGTCTCGTAGAGGTCGCTGGAGCCGGTCAGGCGGCTGGCGAAGTCCGCCGCGCCCGTGTGTCCGCGCCAGAAGTCGCGCATGGTGTCGCGGTAGATGCCGTTCCACTCCGTCCACAGCACGGGGAAGTTGCCCACCTGGTAGCCGCCGGGGCCGACGTCCCACGGCTCGGCGATCAGCTTGACCTGCGACAGGATCGGGTCCTGGTGGATGACGTCGAAGAACGCGCTCAGGCGGTCGACGTCGTAGAGCTCGCGCGCCAGCGCGCTGGCCAGGTCGAAGCGGAAGCCGTCGACGTGGCACTCGAGCACCCAGTAGCGCAGCGAGTCCATGATCAGCCGCAGGACGCTGGGGTGCACGACGTTGAGGCTGTTGCCGGTCCCGGTGAAGTCCATGTAGAAGCGCGGGTCGTCGGGCATCAGCCGGTAGTAGCTGACGTTGTCGATGCCCCTGAAGGCGAGCATCGGGCCGAGGTGGTTGCCCTCGGCGGTGTGGTTGTAGACGACGTCGAGGATCACCTCGATCCCCGCGCGATGCAGCGCCTTGACCATGCACTTGAACTCGTTGACCTGCTCACCGGTGGAGCCGGTGGCCGCGTAGTCGGCGTGCGGCGCCAGGTACCCGATCGAGCTGTAGCCCCAGTAGTTGCTCAGGCCCTTGTCGATCAGGAAGTGCTCGTCGGCGTTGTGGTGCACGGGCAGCAGCTCTACCGCCGTGGCCCCCAGCTCCTTGAGGTAGGCGACCGCCGGGTCGGAGGCCAGGCCGCCGAACGTGCCGCGCAGGTCCTCGCGCACCTCGGGGTGGCGCATCGTGAAGCCCTTGACGTGGGTCTCGTAGATGACGGTCTCGTTCCACGGGGTGCCCAGCAGGCGATCGCCCTCCCAGTCGAAACCGGGATCGACGACCAGGCACTTGGGCATCGCCTCGGCGTCGTCCTCGTCGCCGGGCTCCAGATCGGCGGTGTCGGACCCGTCGGGCACGTAGGGCAGCGTGCTCGCGGCCGCCCAGCGAACCTCGCCGTCGATCGCCTTGGCGTAGGGGTCGAGCAGCAGCTTGCGGGGGTTGAAGCGATGGCCCCGCTCGGGGTCGTAGGGGCCGTGCACGCGATAGCCGTAGCGCTGGCCGGGGCCGACGCCCGGCAGGTAGCAGTGCCAGTTGTAGGCGGTGCGCTCGCGGACCTCGACGCGCGTCTCGGCGTCGCGCTCGTCGAACAGGCACAGCTCGACGCGGTGGCCGTGCTCGCTGAACAGCGAGAAGTTCGTGCCGTGACCGTCCCAGCGATGGCCGAGCGGAAACGGACGCCCGGGCCAGACCTCGGTCATCGCATCAGGGCGCCGGCGAGCGGGTCGAGGAGGACGCGGTCGCCTTCCAGCGCGGCCGGCGCGGTGGCCAGCACGATCTGCCCGCACCCGCCCGTGGGCACCGCCCGCCGCTCGCGGGCGAAGTTCGCGCACAGGCGGTACATGCCGCGGTCGACGGTCAGCCAGCGCTCGTCCTCGTCGTGGCCCGTGGCGACCTCGCCGGCGGGCAGCTCGCGCCGCGCGCGCAGCAGCCCGGCGTACAGCCGCGCGATCGTCTCGTCGCGCTCGCGGGTGAGCTTGGAGCGCTCGAAGGTCGCGGGGTCCTGGGGGTCGGGGACCTCCTCGCCGGCGAACCGGGCGAAGGCGGCGAACTCGCGGCGGCGGCCCTCCCGGGTGGCCGTGGCGATCTCCTCGTCGATGTGATCGGAGAAGAACTGAAAGGGCGCGGGCTCGCCGTACTCCTCGCCCATGAACAGCATCGGCACGAACGGCGACAGCAGCGTGCAGAACGCGGCCAGCGGGCGGGCGTCGCCGGGGAGGCGGTCGCCGAGCGCGCGGTTGCCGACCTGGTCGTGGTTCTGGCCGAAGACGACGAACTGCTCGGGCGCGCGGTCCTCGGCGGGCGCGCCGAAGCGCCGGCGGCGAAACGTCGAGTACCCCCCGTCGTGCACGAACGGGCGGTGATAGGCCTTGGCCAGGTCGGCGACCGCGCCGAACTCCTCGTAGTAGCCCTCGGTGTCGCCGGTGAGCAGGACGCGCAGCGCGTGGTGAAAGTCGTCGGCCCACTGGGCGTCATGCCCGAAGCCACCCTGGTCGCGGGGCCGGATGACCTTCGGGTCGTTCAGGCCCGACTCGGCGATCACGAGCGCGCCCGCCTTCGCGGCATGCACGCGGTCGGCGAGCTCGGCCAGGACCGGGTTGGCCCCCTGGTCGTAGACGGCATGGATGGCGTCCAGGCGCAGGCCGTCGACATGGAAGTCGGCGATCCAGCCGGTGGCCGACTGCAGGGCCCACTCGCGGACGGGGCCGGAGTGCTCGTCGTCGTAGTTGATCGCCTTGCCCCAGAACGTGGCGTAGCGCTCGGTGAAGTAGGGCCCAAAGGCCTCAAGCGCCTTGGCGCCCGACGCGCCGACGTGGTTGGGGACGATGTCGAGGACCACGGCGAGCCCCGCGGAGTGCGCGGCGTCGACGAGGCGCTGAAAGCCCGCGGGCCCGCCGTAGGCCGAGTGGGCGGCGGCCGGGTAGACGCCGTCGTAGCCCCAGCCGTGCGCGCCGGGGAACTCGGCGATCGGCATGATCTCGATGGCGGTGATGCCAAGCTGCGCGAGGGGCGGCAGGTGCTCGATGGCGGCGTCGAAGGTGCCCTCGCGGGTGAACGTGCCGACGTGCAGCTCATAGAGGACGAGGTCAGCCGGCCGGGGGGCGGCAAAGGCCTCGTCGGTCCAGGCGAACGCGCCGGGGTCGACGATGCGCGAGGCGCCGCGCAGCCCGTTGGGCTGGTGGCGCGTGCAGGGGTCCGCCAGCTCCGGTCCCCCGTCCAGGACGAAGACGTAGTCCTCCCCGCCCGCGGCCTCGGCCCGCCCTTCGTGCATGCCGTGGCCGGCGGGGTCGAGCACGTGCTCCCGTCCACCGACGCGCACCCGCACGTCCCCGGCCTCGTGCGCCCAGACGCGGAACTCGACCTGGCCGGCGCCGACCGGCACGGCCCCGAGCGGTCGCTCGAAGGCCAGCTGCTGAGAGTCGGGGGCGGGCACCCGTGCAAGCTACCCGCGGCCGGGCGCGGTACACCTCGCGGTTCTTGACGGAGCATCTGGCCGACTGGTACAACCAGTTCACCGGTGTTCCGACCCGTCGCGAACAGGCCCGTGTCCGAGGCGATCTTCGACCAGCTGCGCGATGCGATCCTGGGCGGCGCGATGGCTCCCGGCGACCCGCTGGCCTCCGAGCGCGCGCTGAGCGAGGAGTTCGCCGTCAACCGCCACGCCGTGCGCGAGGCGCTCAAGCGCCTGCAGCAGGCCGGGCTCGTTCAGGTCGCCCATGGCGGCGCGACCCGCGTGCTCGACTGGCACGCGACCGGTGGCCTGGATCTGCTCGCCCAGCTGCCGGTCACCGGCCGCGGGCGCCCCGAGGCCGGCGTGCTGCGCTCGATCGCCGAGCTGCGCCTGTGCGTGGGGACCGACGCTGCGCGCCGCTGCGCCGAGCGGGCGCCCATGCCGGTGCTCGAGCGCCTGCGGGCGGTGGCCGCACGCGACGTGGGTGACGACGACGCGGCGCTGCACCTGCGCTACGCCGAGCTGTGGGACGCGATCATCGACGGCGCCGACAACCTTGCCTACCGCCTCGCCTACAACAGCCTGCTGTCCGGCCTGGACCCGCAGGCACCGCTCGCGCTGGAGCTGTTCGCCGGCGAGGCACGCGACACAGCGGGCCAGACCGCGCTCGTCGACGCGATCGGCGCCCACGACCCGCAGGCCGCCGGCCTCGCGGCCTCCGCCCTGCTGACCCGTGCCGTCGCCGTCGCGCTCGGCCACCCGGCCGGGCGACCACGGCCGAGGCAGCGGGCCAATGGCTGAGGTCCTGTACTACGCGATCCCCGCGTTCGCGCTGCTGCTCGCCGTCGAGGCGATCTCCTACCGCATCGCGCGCAGCGAGGCGCTCGTCGGCTTCGAGGCGCGCGACACCGCCACGAGCCTGAGCATGGGGATGGGCAACGTCGTCATCAACGTCGGCTGGAAGGCCGTCGTCGTGGTCGTCTACGCGGCGCTGTACGAGCTGACGCCGCTGCGGATCCCGACCGACGCGTGGTGGGCGTGGGTGCTCATCTTCTTCGCCGACGACCTGGCCTACTACTGGTTTCATCGCATCAGCCACGAGGTGCGCGTCTTCTGGGCCAGCCACGTCGTGCACCACTCCTCACAGCACTACAACCTGTCGACCGCGCTGCGCCAGACGTGGGTGCCGATGACCTACCTGCCGTTCTGGCTGCCGCTCGCGCTCGCGGGCTTTCCGCCGTGGATGATCCTCACCCAGCAGGCGATCAGCCTGATCTACCAGTTCTGGATCCACACCGAGCGCATCGGGCGGCTGCCGCGGCCGGTCGAGTTCGTGTTCAACACGCCCTCGCACCACCGCGTGCACCACGGTGCCAACGAGCAGTACCTCGACCGCAACTACGCGGGGATCCTGATCATCTGGGACCGCATGTTCGGCACGTTCGCCGGGGAGTCCGAGCGCGTGCGCTACGGGCTGACGAAGAACATCGAGACGTTCAGGCCGACCGAGGTCGCCTTTCATGAGTACCGCGCGATCGCGCGCGACGTGCGCCGGGCGCGCGATTGGCACGAACGCGCGGGGTACCTGCTGCGCGGGCCGGGGTGGACGCCGGAGGAGCCGGCGCCGCCGCCCTCGGCCTCCGGAGAGCCGATCCCCGAGGTCACGGTCACGCAGCGCGCATGAGCCGCTCGCTGGCGATCGCCGTCTAGCCGCGCGCATGAGCCGCCTGGCGACGATCGGCGTCTACGGCTGGGACGCCGAGCGCTTCGTCGCCGCGCTGCACCGTGCCGGGATCGAGCAGCTGGTCGACGCGCGCCGCCGCCGCGGTG
>JACCQW010000034.1 GCA_013813955.1 Solirubrobacterales bacterium | reverse complement strand
GCTGCGAGAGGAACGCGACGAGGTTCTCGAACTTCTCGGGCGGCAGGTCGCGGTAGGAGGGCATCGGCGCCGTCGGGTTGATGAGCGTGCGCTCGATGGCCTGCGCCTGGAGGCGCTCGCCGATGTCCCCCAGCTCCGGCCCGGGGCCGTCGTTGCCGTTCTCGCCGATCTTGTGACAGGCCAGGCAGCCCGACTGCGCGACGACCTGCTTGCCGGCCTCGAAGCTCTCCAGCTGCGCGCCGCCGGCGGCCTGCAGGCGCGCCGGGGCCTCCATGTCGATCTCGTTCGGCGAGCCGGCCGCAGCGCCGAGGTAGGTCAGGTAGCCCATGGCGGCGATCGTGAAGATCGCGGCGGCCGTGGCGATCGGCCGGCGCTCGGGCCGGCGCTCGGGCCCGCGGTCGTAGAACGGCAGCAGGAACAGCAGGATCATGCAGATCGTCGGGACGCCGATCGTGGCCAGCGGCACCAGCGATGCCGGCTTGATGATCCGCAGCAGCTCGAAGAGGAAGAAGAAGTACCACTCCGGCCGGGGCACGTAGGTCGTCGTGGTCGGATCGGCCTTGGGCCCGAGCTCCGCCCCCAGGACCAGGGACATGAGGATGATCACGAGCATGACCACGCAGGCCATGAGCGAGTCCTTGGCCACCGCATAGGGGAAGAACGGCTTGCCCTGGGCCTTCAGGAGCGAGTACTCGCGGAGGTAGGCCTCCTTCTCGCGCTGGTTCACGTGCGGTCCTTGCGCAGCTCAGGGCTCTTGTCGGCCTTCAGCCACGGGGGCGCGGTGGTGCCCAGGCGGGCCACCAGGTACAGGTGCGCGCCGATCAGCGCGGCGATGAGGCCGGGGACGACCAGCATGTGCAGCGCGTAGAAGCGCGACAGCGTGGTTGCCCCGAAGTCGGGCCCCGCCCGCAGGAAGTCCGACAGGTAGGGGCCGACCAGCGGGCCCGTACCGTTGATGGCCACGCCCACGATCGTCGCCCAGTAGGAGCGCTGGTCGAAGGGCAGCAGGTAGCCGGTGAACCCCATCGCCATCGTGAGGATGAGCAGGACGACGCCGATGACCCAGTTGAGCTCGCGGGGGTACTTGTAGGCCCCGAAGAAGAACGTGCGGCCCATGTGCAGGAAGACCAGGACGACCATCACCGTCGAGCCCCATTTGTGCATCCCGCGCACGAACTCCCCGAGGAAGACCTCGTTGGTCAGAAAGCGCGTGGACTCATAGGCCCGGGTGGGCGAGGGGTCGTAGTACATGGCCAGGAACACTCCGGTGACCGCCTGGGAGAGAAAGGCGAACATCGTCGCCGAGCCCAGCGTGTAGAACCAGTTGGTCCCCTTGGGGACCTTGCGGAACATCATCCAGCGCGCGCCGCCCGACAGCGAGGTGCGCTCGTCGACCCAGTCGACGGCGGAGATCCCGGCGTCAACCACGCCCTTGGCCGCCGAGGAAGGCTTGCCGTTGCCGTTGCCGTTGCCCGTGCCCGGGCGCTTGGGGCGCGGCCTCAGCGCGGACGGCAGCGGCGGGGCGGGAAGCTTGAGCCTGGCCATGGTCAGGTACCCGGGATCTTTCGGATGGTGGGACGCGACGGGTAGAGGTACTGCCCGATGCCGTCGAGATCCTGACCAGGGTCACGGGGGGAGAACCGCTTGAGCTCGGAGTTGACGCTGAAGCTCGGGCCGACCTCGACCTGGCCGTTGCGCACGCGCGTGTAGAAGCGATCCAGAGGGCGCACGGGCGGGCCGCCGCTGACCTCGCCGCGGAAGTTGTAGACGCCGCCATGGCACGGGCAGATGAAGCGCGCGGAGGCCTCGACGAAGCGGATCGGGCAGCCGAGGTGCATGCAGCGGTTGGAGAGCGCGATGAACGGGTTGTAATCGTCGCGCGGCTCCTTGTCGATCTCCGGGTTGTACTCGCGGACGTAGACCGTGGTCTTGCCGGCCTCGCCGATGCCCCCCGTGGTCGTGACGACCTTGGGGACGTAGGTGTCGTCGGGAAACTCGGTGGGCCGCCCGACCGCGTTCCAGGGCTGTTCCTGCTTCTCGAAGACGGGGCCCACCGCGAACCCTATGGCGGGCAGCATGAAGGCGGCCGTGGCGATCCCGCCGGCGGTGTGCGCCGTCCCGGTCATGAAGCGCCTGCGCGTGACGGTTTCGCCCTCGAAGGCGCCCGGGATCTGGCGATCGACGGTGTACTTGGACTTGGTCTGCTTGCGCGGGTCGGGCACGGACCGACAAATCTATCGCCCGGGGCGTCGCGGCGGCCCCGTTCTCCGAACGTGTGTGCGTCAGCTCACACGGCCTACGCGCCAGACAGCTCCGCCGCCGCGTCGCGCAGGGCCTGCGTGGCCTGCGCGCCGCCGCTGCGCGCCCGCGCCTTGGCGCCCACCGAAGCGGGCGTCGCCCCCCAGC
>JACCQW010000022.1 GCA_013813955.1 Solirubrobacterales bacterium | reverse complement strand
GACCTCGCGCAGCGCACGCTGCGCGCCACCGCCGGCGAGGCCCGCCGGCTGATCCGCCGCGGCTGATCAGCCGCGCTGATCCGCGCGCCCGGCGAGGGCGTACCTTGTCGATGAATGCCACGTATGCGCAAACAGTCCGAGCCCGGGCCCACCGAGCTGCGCGAACTCGCCGACGAGGATCTGATGCAGCTCGTCCGTCGCGGCGAGGCCGCGGCCTTCGAGGTCGTCTACGAGCGCCACTCGAGCGCCTCGTTCTCGCTGGCCTACCGCATGTGCGGCGCGCGGGCCGCCGCCGAGGACGTCGTCCAGGAGGCGTTTCTGTCGCTGTGGCGCAGCAGCGCCCGCTACGACCGCACGCGCGGCTCGGTGCGCACGTGGGTGCTCGGCATCGTCCACAACCGGGCGATCGACGCGCTGCGCCGCTCGGTCGTCCACGACCGGCGGCGCGCGAGCGACGAGGGCATCGAGGAGCGCTTCGAGGCCCGTGAGCGCACGGACCTCGAGGTCGCCCGCCGCGACGAGGCGCACGAGATCCGCGCCGCGCTGGGGACGCTGCCGCCCGAGCAGAGCCGCGTCATCGAGCTCGCCTACTTCGGGGGCTTCACCCACACGGAGATCGCCTCGATGCTCGACACCCCGATCGGGACCGTGAAGGGGCGCATGCGCCTGGGCCTGGAGAAGATGCGCGCGCAGCTTGGCGGCATGCGGGAGGTTCTCGCATGAGCGCCGGAACCTGCGATCGCCGCGATGACGCCGCGGCCTACGTGCTCGGCGCGCTGCCCGACGACGAGTGCGAGGGCTACGCCCACCACCTCGCCGGGTGCGCCCCGTGCGAGGTCACGGTGGCCGAGCTGAGCTACGTCACGGAGTCCCTGCCCGCGGTCGCGACGCCGCTGCAGGCGCCCGCCGTGCTGCAGGACCGCATCATGTCGGTCGTGAGCGCCGAGTCCGAGCTGCTGCGCGCGGCCGGGCCGGAGGCCGACCGGCCGTTTCCCGTCCGCCTCTCGCGCAGGCGCCGGCTGCTGTCGCTGCGCCCGTTGCCGGCCGCCGCCCTGGCGTCCGTGCTGCTGGCCCTGGGTGTGGGCGCCGGGACCCTGCTCGGCGAGGACGACGCGCCGGTCACCAGCTCGGTGGCGGCGATCGTCGACCGCGAAGTAGCGCCGGGGGCCAGCGCCGAGCTGCGCATGGGCGCCGACGGCGCGACGCTGCAGGTGGCGAACCTGCCCGCGCCCCCCGAGGGCCGCATCTACCAGGTGTGGCTGGACCATCCCGACCGCCAGCCGCCCGAGCCGACCGCCGTGCTGTTCTCGGTCAACCGCGACGGCGAGGCGACGGTCAAGGTCCCCGGCGACCTGGGCGACGTGCGGTCGGTGTTGGTCACCGACGAGCCGCTGGGCGGCAGCAACGTCCCGACCTCGGCGGTCCCCATCATCACCGCCGACCCCGCTTAGCCTCGCTCGGCGCGTGCTGAGAACCGGCTGCTAGCGTCAGCCTTCGTGGAGGCCTCCGCCCCCGAGACGACGAGCAACTGCTACCGGCACTCCGACCGGGAGACCGGCGTGTCGTGCTCGTCCTGCGGCCGGCCGATCTGCCCGGACTGCATGACGCCGACGCCGGTGGGCATGCGCTGCCCCGAGTGCGCGCGCCAGAAGACCAAGGTGCGCACCGCGGCCACGCTGACCGGCGCCCCGCAGCTGACCTACGTGCTGATCGGGCTGAACGTGATCGCGTTCTTGGCGCTGCTGGCCAGCGGCGGCGGGGCGAGCGGGCGCAGCGGGTCGGTCTACGAGGACGGCGCGCTGTTCGGGCCGCTGGTGGCGGACGGGGACTGGTGGCGGATCGTCACTGCGGGCTTCCTGCACGCGGGCTTCATCCACATCATGTTCAACATGTACTTCCTGTACTTCCTGGGCACGCTGCTGGAGCCCACGATCGGGAAGCTGCGCTTCGCGATCATCTACTTCGTCTCGCTGCTCGGCGGCTCGCTGGGCGCGTTGATCCTCTCGCCCGACGCCGTGACGGTCGGCGCCTCCGGCGCGGTCTTCGGCCTCATGGGCGCGGCGATCCTCGCCATGCGCGCCCGCGGCATCGACCCCATGCAGTCGGGGCTCGGCGTGACGCTGATGCTCAACCTCGGCATCACCTTCCTCATCCCCGGCATCTCGATCGGCGGCCACCTCGGCGGCCTGTTCGCCGGCGGGATCGTCGGCTACGCGATGTTCGAGATCGCCGATGGCAACCGCTCGGCCCGCATGCCGGTGCTGGCGGGCAGCGTGGCGATGGGCATCGCGATCGCGATCGCCTGCATCGCCATCGCCTGAGCGCTGAGACCGCGCTGCCCGAGCCTGCCGCGCATGCCGTCGCCTGCGGGTGAACGTCCATCCTCATCCCCTATGGGATGGGGGGGTACAAACGGACGGTCACCTCTCTGGCGATCACGGTCTGCCGCGGCCGCCTGCTCCGACGCACTCGTCGTAGAGCGCCTGGACGCGGCGATGCAGCAGGGCGGGGTCGAAACGCGCGCGCACGTCGTGCGCCGCCGCGGCGCCCAGGCGCTCGCGCTCGGCC
>JACCQW010000475.1 GCA_013813955.1 Solirubrobacterales bacterium | reverse complement strand
ACCTCCCAGATCGGGTCGACGTCGCGGTAGCGGACGTACAGCGAGGACAGGAGCATCGCCAGGCCGGTGGAGAACACGGCCAGCGCCGCGATCAGCAGCGGCAGCTCAAGCCAGCTCCAGCGCACCTGGCCGCCGTCGATGAGCAGGAAGACGAACACCGGCAGCAGGTTCATCACGAGGTTGAACAGCGCGGTCAGCACGACGCTCAGCGGCACCGCCAGGCGCGGGAACTCGATCTTGCGCACGAGGCTCTCGCGGTTGACGATCGAGCTCACCGACCCCTTCGTGGCATCCCCGAGGAACGTGTAGAGCACGAGCCCGAGCAGCAGCGCCTCGGCGTAGAACGGCGCGTCGTCGAGCGCCAGGACGACGCTGAAGATCACGTAGAGCACGCCGAACAGCGCAAGCGGGCGCATGAGCTGCCATAGGTAGCCCAGAGCGGTGCCGAAGAAGCGCAGCTTGAAATCGGTTACCGCCAGCGCCACGGTCAGCGTCACGAACCGCCGCCGATCGCCGCCCAGCGCCGACGGCCCCCGCACGCGGCGGCCCAGCAGGCGGTCACCGCCCTCCGGGACCGTCGCCTCGACCTCAGGCACCTCGGTCGCGCTCACCGCACGAGCTCGAGCTCGTAGGGCATGTCGACGAGCGCGTCGGTCGGGCGCGTGCCGGTGACGACCACCGAGGCGAGCCGTTCGCGGCGGTCCAGCCACGCCAGGCCCGCGCCACCGCCGCGAGCGACCGCCGGCGTGGCCCAGTAGCGATCGGGCGAGAGGATGTTCTCGAACCCGACGCGGAACACGAGCTCCTCGCCCTCGGCGAACGTCCCCGACTCCGGCGCGCTCCACAGGTTCGACGCCGACAGCAGGTTGTCCCCGCGGCTGTTGAGCAGGTTCAGGCCGAACAGCGGGTCCCGGACCTCGGCGTGGAAGCGCACCCGCGCGGCGAACGCGCAACGCGCGCCGGCCGGCAGCGCCTCGGTCCGCGCCCCGTCTGCGTCCTCGAACCACCCATCGAGGATCTCGGCGCGGCCGTCGCCCTGGCGCTCTGGCGCCTCCTCGTCGCGCACCCCGGCCGCCGCGTCGGCGCGCGCGCGCTCGGAGAAGTTCAGCTCGAGGTACTTCGCCGCGACGGTGTCCGTGTCGCCCAGATGCACGGTCTCGCCGTGCTCGAGCAGGATCGCCCGGTCACAGAAGCGCTGCACCGCGCCCATGTCGTGGGTCACGAGCAGCACGGTGCGCCCGCTGCGGCGGATGCGCGCGAACTCGTCGAAGCACTTCTGCTGAAAGGACGCGTCGCCGACGGCCAGCACCTCGTCGATGAGCAGGATGTCGGCGTCGACCTGGATGAGCACGCTGAAGGCCAGGCGCACCTCCATCCCCGAGGAGTAGTTCTTGAGCTTGAGGTCTACGAAGTCCTCGAGCTCGGCGAAGGCGATGACCTCGTCGAAGCGGCGCGCCGCCTCGCGCGGGCTGAGCCCCAGCATCAGTGCGTTGAGCAGCACGTTGTCGCGGGCGGGCAGGTCGGGGTTGAAGCCGACGCCGAGCTCGATGAACGTCGACAGGCGCCCGTCGACGTACATCGCCCCCTCGTCGAGGCCGTAGATGCCGGCCAGGCACTTCAGCAGCGTGGACTTGCCCGAGCCGTTGCGCCCGACGATCCCGAAGAACTCGCCGCGCTGCACCTCGAAGGACACGCCCTTCAGCGCGTGCAGGACGTCGGCCGAGCTGCGGCGCAGCGGATGCAGCACGCGCTCCTTCAGCGTGTGGACCTCCCGGTGGGGTAGGTGAAAGCTCTTGCGAGCGTCGTCGACGACGACGGCGGGGATCGACTGCACCCCGGGATCTTCCCACGACACGCTTAGTCTCCGGACGTGGACGAACGCCGCGCCAAGGCCCTCACGCTGGTCGCCTGCATCCTGGGCTCGGCGGTCGTCTTCATCGACCAGACCGTCATCAACGTCGCCCTGCCCGACGTGCGCGACGACCTCGACGCGTCGCTGGCCGACCAGCAGTGGGTGGTCGAGGCCTACCTCCTGCTGCTCGCGTCGCTGATCCTCGTGGGCGGCTCGCTGGGCGACCTCTACGGCAGGCGGCTGGTGTTCGCGATCGGCGTGGCCGGCTTCGGAGCGGCGTCGCTGCTGTGCGCGATCGCGCCCACGGTCGAGGTGCTCATCGCCTCCCGCGCCCTGCAGGGCGTCTTCGGCGCGCTGCTCGTGCCCAGCTCGCTGGCGATCATCACGTCGGTCTACCACGGCGACGAGCGCGGGGCGGCGATCGGGTCGTGGACGGCGTGGACGGCGGCGTCGGTCGCGCTCGGCCCGCCGCTGGGCGGCCTGCTCGTCGACCTGTTCTCCTGGCGCGCGGTCTTCGCGATCAACGTGCCGCTGGTCGCGGCGTGCCTGTGGCTCATCGTCCGCGCGGTGCCCGAGTGCCCGGGCGACCGGACGCACCCCGTCGACCTCGTCGGCGCCACGCTGTGCGCCGTCGGGCTCGCCGGCCCGGTCTACGCGCTCATCCAGCAGCCGACGCTCGGCTGGTCGGACGCGGAGGTCCTGGCGCCGCTGCTCGGCGGCATCGGCGCCCTGGGGGCGTTCGTGGCCTACGAGCGCGCTGTGTCCTCGCCGATGCTGCCGCTGCAGATGTTCGCCAACCGCGACTTCGCCGTCGGCAACGTCGCGACCCTCGCGGTCTACGCCGGGCTGGGCGCCGCGACGTTCTTCGTCGCGATCTTCCTGCAGCAGATCGCGGGCTACAGCGCGTTCGAGGCCGGGCTGGCGCTGCTGCCGATCACGATCATGCTCGTGACCCTCTCGCGGCGCTTCGGCGCCCTGGCGGCGCGGATCGGGCCGCGGCTGCTCATGGGCGGGGGGCCGCTGGTCGCGGGCATCGGCCTGCTGGGGTTCACGCGACTTGACGAGCGGGGCGACTACCTGATCGGCGTGCTGCCCGCCACGCTGCTGTTCGGCCTGGGCCTGGCGATGACCGTCGCCCCGCTGACGGCGACCGTGCTGCAGTCCGCCGACCGCCGTCACGCCGGGATCGCCTCCGGGGTCAACAACGCGGTGGCCCGGGTGGCGAGCCTGCTGGCGATCGCCGCGGTCGGCGCGATCGTCTCCGCGCAGTTCGCATCCAACGTCGACGACCGGCTGGCGCCCGCCAGGCTGTCCGCAACCGACCGGGCCTACGTCGCGGAGGCCAAGGAGCGCCCGCTCGCGCTGGCCGGCTCCTCCGTCGCGCCGGGGACCGTCGTCCAGGCCCGCGAGGCCAACGTCGACGCCTTCCGGACGGGGATGCTCGTCACCGGCCTGCTGATGTTCATGGGCGGGGTGGTCTCGCTGGTCGGGATCCGCGATCCACGGGCCGCGCCGGCGGCTCCCGCCTGAGCGCCCCGCAGCGCCTAACCTTCACCGCGCCCGATGCGTGAACGCTTCACCGCCACCCCCGAGCGCTATGCGCTGGTCGCCCGCTTCGCGCTGGCGATGCTCACGCTCATCGTGCTCACCGGCGCGGCGGTGCGCCTGACCGGCTCTGGCCTGGGCTGCCCGACCTGGCCGAAGTGCACCCAGGACTCGCTGCACACCGAGCTGACCACGCACGGGGTGATCGAGTACGGCAATCGGCTGCTGACCTTCGTCGTCGGCTTCGCGGCGATCGCCGCGGGTGGCCTGGCCTTCCGCCGGCGCCCGTTTCGCAAGGATCTCGCGGTGCTGGGGATGCTGCTGCCGCTGGGCGTGGTCGCCCAGGCCGTGCTCGGCGGCTTCACCGTCCTTTACGACCTCGCCCCGGGCTTCGTGATGAGCCACTACATCCTGTCGATGCTCATCCTCGTCGCGGCCGTGGCGCTGGACTGGCGCGCACACCGCCCGCCCGACGCCCGCCCGCCGGTCAGCGACCGCCTTGTCGCCTGGGGCGCTCGCGGGCTGCTGCCGCTGGGCGCACTCACGATCTTCGCCGGCACGGCGGCCACCGCGGCCGGGCCGCACGCGGGCGGCGCCGGGACCGGCGATGTGATCAACCGGCTGGACTTCAAGGGGATCCAGACGCTGGACTTCGTCATCGCCCAGCACGGTCGCCTGGCCACCGTGCTGGGGATCGCGGCCGTGGCGCTGTGGCTGCTCGCCCGTCGCCGGGGCGCCAGCGCCGCCCAGCAGTCCCCGCTGACGTGGCTGTGCGTGCTGCTGGGTGCGCAGGGCGTGATCGGCGGCGCGCAGTACGCGCTCGAGCTGCCCGCCGAGCTGGTCTGGGTGCACGTCACGCTGGCCGCGACGACCTGGGTGGTGCTGCTGTGGGCCGTGGTCGCCCTCGGCCGGCCCGTGCCGCGTACCTCGCCAGCGCCGGAGCGCCGGGCGTCGGCCGCGGCGTAGTTACTTGTGCCACCCATGGACGCGTCCGACCACGTGACGCACGGACGCCGAGCTTGCGCCTGACAGACGCGCGCGTCGGCCCTAAGCCAGGTTTGGCGCGACCGCGGCGAGCATCGTCAGCGCGCTCGCCAGAGCGCCCAGCATCACGAAAGCCGCGTTGCGCGTGCCGCGGACCCGGTTGCGCCGCCGCCGGTGCTCGCGGCGGGTCAGCGTGCTCGCATAGATCTGCGTAGGTGGTCTCACAGCGCGATGGTGATGCATGTGGCGGATGTCACACGGCCGGCCCGGTCGCGGTCAAGGCCCGGATCCCCGTCTACCCGCATCTTCCGCCCGAATCATCTGGCTGGGCTGACCGCCCGCGCTACTCCGGCGCGAACACGTTCACCGGCCCGCTGAGCTCGCACTCCACGTAGCCGTCGCGGACCGCCAGGGCGTTCCGTGCTTCAGCGTTTGAGGTCACGACCGGAGCGCGTGGGCGACGTCGCCAAGACGTCGCCAAAGACGGCGGTCCTCGAGCTCGTGGAAGCCGAAGTGACCGTAGAAGTCCGCGGCCTCCTCGGTTGCGGCATCCACGACCACTGCGCGGGCACCGAACTCGTGACCGCCTCGGACGCAGCGCCGTAGCGCGTCGACGAGCAGGTGCCCGCCGAGCCGTTGGCCCTGCTCCGAGCGGTCGAGCGCGAGACGGGCAAGGAGTACGACCGGGACCGGGTCGGGCATTCCGCGGCGCAGTCGCGACGGGGCTTGCTGATGCCCGAGCGAGCTCATCGCCAGCGCGTAGTAGCCGACGGCCCGCTGGCCGCGGCACAGCACGTATGTCGCCGCGGTGCCGGCGGCGGCCGCGGTTCGACCGGACTGCCGCAGCCACTGGTCGAGCGCTTGTACTCCGCAGTCGAAGTCATCGAGGTCGTGCCTATCGTCGAGCAGCTCGGTCGGACGGAGCGATTCGCCGATCAAGGCGCGGGGATGGGGCTTCGCTTCCTCGCGTAGCGGCGCATGGTGGGCATCTCCTCGACCGGTGCGTCCAGCGCGGCGACGAAGCGCTCGAAGGCCTCGGCGCTCACGTCGATGCGCTGCGCCCGCTCGAGGACCTCTTCGGCCCGCTCGGTGGCGACTGCGAGCACGAACCCGGTGAGCGTTTCGCCGTTCAGCTCGGCAGCGGCGCGCAGCACGCGCTCCTGGCGCTCGCTGACTCGCATGTTGATGCGTCCCCGGCGCTCCCTTTCGGCCTGGCTCATGGAGCCGAGTGTACACCCCGGGTATGTACAGGTCTACGACGCGCTACTCCGGCGCGAACACGTTCACCGGTCCATCGATCTGCACGCGCACGCGGTCGCCCGGATGCCAGACCGGATGCGACAGCGACCGGCTGCGCACGCGCCGACCGGACGGCAGCTCGACGTGCACGAGCTGGTCGTGGCCGAAGAATTCGCGCTCGACGACCCGGCCCTCCACGCGCGGGCCGCGCGAGGCGCCCGCGCCGATCGACAGTGCCACCGACTCCGGGCGCACCAGCACCACGGCGTCGCCCGCGAAGCCCGGGTCCAGGTGCAGGCGCGCGAGCTCGCACTCGACGTAGCCCTCGCGGACCTGGGCGGGCAGCACGTCGGCCTCGCCGAGGAAGGAGGCCACCCAGCGCGTCGCCGGGCGCCCGTAGACCTCCTCGGGCGTGCCGACCTGCTCGACGCGCCCGTCGCGCATCACCGCGACGGTGTCGGCCAGCGACAGCGCCTCCTCCTGGTCGTGGGTCACGAACAGCGCGGTCACGCCGGCGGCGAGCAGGATCGCGCGGACCTCCTGGCGCACCTGCGCGCGCAGGCCGGCGTCCAGGCCGCTGAAGGGCTCGTCGAGCAGCACGAGCTCGGGCGTGGCGGCCAGGGCGCGCGCCAGCGCGACGCGCTGCTGCTGGCCGCCGGACAGCTCGTCGGGCATCCGCGCGCCCAGCCCGGGCATCCCGACGAGCTCGAGCAGCTCGGCCACCCGCGCGTCGTGCCTCCCGCGGCCCAGCCCGTAGGCGACGTTGCGCGCCACGTCGAGGTGGGGGAACAGCGCGTAGTCCTGAAAGACCATGCCCACGCGCCGGCGCTCGGGCGCCAGGTGGGTCCCGTCGCCGGCCAGCAGCCGCCCGCCGACGCGCACCGTGCCCGCGTCCGGGCGCTCGAAGCCCGCGATCAGGCGCAGCATCGTCGTCTTGCCGCAGCCGCTGGGCCCGAGCAGCGCGCAGACCTCGCCCTCGGGCACGGAGAGGTCGACGGCGTCGACCGCGCGCACGGCGCCGAAGGACTTCGAGAGCTGATGGCAGTCGATGGCGCTCATCGGTCGCGGGCGGCGAGCAGGGCCAGGGGGACGGCGGAGACGGCCAGGAGCACAAGCGAGGGGATCGCGCCGGCCTCGTAGGAGCCGACGCCCGTCTCCTGCCAGATCTCCGTGGCCAGCGTGTCGAAGCCTATCGGCGCCAGGATCAGGGTCGCCGGCAGCTCCTTGACCGCGGTCAGGAAGACCAGCGCCGCGCCGGCCAGCACGCCGCCGCGCGCCAGCGGCGCGGTCACGGTGGCGAACACGGCCAGCGGCGAGCGACCGAGCGAGCGCGCGGCCTCCTCCATGCGCGGCGGGACCTGCAGCAGCGACGCGCGCGCGGCGCCCACCGCCTGCGGCAGGAACAGCACGACGAGCGCGATCACGAGCATCGCGAGCGTCTGGTAGAGCCCGATCACCGCGCGGGTGCCGAAGAAGACGAGCGCCAGCGCCACGACGATGCCGGGCAGCGCGTGGCCGGCGTAGGACGCGCTCTCGATCACTCGCGATACGCGCGCCCGGGGATGGCGCGCGGCCAGCAGCGCGACGGGG
>JACCQW010000468.1 GCA_013813955.1 Solirubrobacterales bacterium | reverse complement strand
GGGCGGCCTCGCCGACGTACGGGGTGGACATCGCGTAGAGCACCTCGCTGGCGTCCTCGAGCGTCTGGAAGCCGTGTGCGAAGCCCGCAGGGATGAACAGCGCGCAGCCGCCGGCCGCGTCGAGCACCAGGCCGTGCCAACGCCCGCGCGTAGCCGACCCCTCGCGCAGGTCCACCGCGAGGTCGAAAATCGCGCCCTGCGTGCAGCGCACGAGCTTGGCCTCCCCATGGGGATCGGCCTGAAAGTGCAGGCCGCGCAGCGTCCCTGCGCGCACGTTGAACGACGTGCTCATCTGCACCACCGGGCCGAGCGCGTCGGCGTCGTAGGTCCGCGCGAAGAAGCCGCGCTCGTCGCCGAGGCGCTCGGGTTCGACCACGAGCAACCCCTCCAGCGGCGTCTCCACGAACCTCACGGGAACAGCGTCAGCTCCGGCGCCCGCGCGGCGAATTGCCCGCCCCAGTCGCGGATGTAGGAGAGCTGGTCCATGATCTCCTCGCGCAGGTTCCAGGGGAGGATCAGCACGACGTCGGGCTTCGCCTCGCGGATCGCCTCCGGCGCGCGGATCGGGATGTGGGTTCCCGGCAGCAGGCGGCCCTGCTTCTCGGGGTTGCGATCGACGGTGAAGTCGATGAAGTCGGTGCGCACGCCGCAGTAGTTCAGCAGCGTGTTGCCCTTCGCCGGCGCGCCGTAGCCGACGATGCGCTTGCCCTGCGCCTTGAGCTCGAGCAGGAACGCGAGGATCCGCCGCTTGTCCTCCTCCACCCGCCGCGCGTACCCCCGGTAGAAGTCGAGGTCCTCGAAGCCCGCCGCACGCTCGCGCGCCAGCAGCTCCCGCGCGCGGTCGGTCTCGGCCCGCGCCCCGTCGCCGTAATCGTCATCGTCGTGCGCGGCGTAGACGCGCAGCGAGCCGCCGTGCGTGGGCAGCTCCTCCACGTCGAACAGGCGCAGGCCGTGCGCCGCGAACACCCGGGTCACCGTCAGGAACGAGAAGTAGCTGAAGTGCTCGTGGTAGATCGTGTCGAACTGGTTGGCCTCCACCAGGCGCATGAGGTGCGGGAACTCCATCGTCACCAGCCCGCCCGGGCGCAGCAGCGTCTTGATCCCCGCCACGAAGTCGTTCAGGTCGGGTACGTGCGCGAGCACGTTGTTGCCGAGGATTAGGTCCGCGCTGGAGTCCGCCACCAGCGACGCGGCCGTCTCGCGCCCGAAGAACTCGACGAGCGTCGGGATCCCCTTCTGCAGCGCCACCTTGGCAACGTTGGCGGCCGGCTCGATGCCGAGCACCCCGATCCCCTGATCGTGGAAGAACTGCAGCAGATAGCCGTCGTTGGAGGCCAGTTCGACCACATGGCTGCCCGGCCCGATGCCCTGCTCGGCCACCATCTGCTCGACGTAGGAGCGGGCGTGCTCGACCCACGTCGTGGAGTACGACGAGAAGTACGCGTAATCGGAGAAGATCGCCTCCGCGCTCTCGAACTCCTCGAGCTGCACGAGGAAGCACTGCTCGCAGACCAGCGCGCGCAGCGGATAGAACGGCTCCATCCCGTTGCCCTGCTCGACGCTCGGGTAGCTGTTGGCCAGCGGCGACATCCCGAGGTCCGCGAAGATGGTCCGCAACGGGGCGTTGCAGAAGCGGCAGGCGGCGGTGCTCATCGGCGGCTCACGCTACCTCGCCCACGTGCACCAGGCCGCACGGCCGGAGTCCCACAGCGCCTGCAGCTCGTTGCGATCGCGCAGCGTGTCCATCGCCTGCCAGAAGCCACGGTGGTAGTGCACGCCGAGCTGCTCGCGCGCGGCCAGCTCGCCCAGCGGAGCGATCTCCCAGTGCGTGTCGTCGCCGGCGATGAACTCCCCCACCCCCGGCTCGCAGACGAAGAAGCCGCCGTTGATCCACGCGCCGTCGCCGCGCGGCTTCTCCTGGAAGCCGAGCACGCGGCCCTCCTGCACGTCCAGCGCGCCAAAGCGCCCCGGGGGCTGCACCGCGGTCACCGTCGTGAGCACGCCCGCCGCGCGGTGGCCGGCGATCGAGGCGGTGACGTCGACGTCACTGACGCCGTCGCCGTAAGTCAGGCAGAACGTCTCGTCGCCGACGAACGGCAGCACGCGCTTCAGGCGCCCGCCGGTCATCGTCGCCTCGCCGGTGTCGACGAGCGTCACCCGCCACGGCTCGGTGCTCGATCGGTGGATCTCCATCTCGCCGCTGCGCATGTCGAACGTGACGTCGGAGGTGTGCAGCGCGTAGTTGGCGAACCACTCCTTGATGACGTAGCCCTTGTAGCCAAGACAGACCACGAACTCCTCGATGCCGTGGGCCGCGTAGATCTTCATGATGTGCCAGAGCATCGGCTTGCCGCCGATCTCCACCATGGGCTTGGGCTTGACGGTGGTCTCCTCGCTCAGCCGTGAGCCCAGACCGCCGGCCAGGATGACCGCCTTCACGCGGCCAGGGTAATCTGCGCCGCCGCGATGGCGCGTTCAGCCCTCATCACCGGCATCACCGGACAGGACGGGTCCTACCTCGCGGAGCTGCTGCTCGACGAGGGCTATGAGGTCCACGGCATGGTGCGCCGCGCGTCGACGGAGAAGTTCGACCGCATCGAGCACCTGCG
>JACCQW010000458.1 GCA_013813955.1 Solirubrobacterales bacterium | reverse complement strand
GCACAGTGGCGATCGCCGCCCCCGTCGACGGGTCGAGCGTCTCGAACGTGGCGCCGCCGGCGGCCGGCCGGAGCTCGCCGTCGATCAGCAGCCCGTGCTCGCGCGCGGCGAACTCGCGGGCGGCTGGGGAGAGGGCGTCGGGCAGCGCGGCGGTGGGCGGCACGGGGGCTCCTTGGTGGCGGTCGGTCAGGGCGTCAGGACGATCTTCAGCGCCTCGCGGCGATCGTAGAGCGCGTAGGCCTCAGGGGCATCGGCCAGCGGCATGTGGTGGGTCACCAGCGGCGCCGGGTCCAGGCGCCCGCAGGCCAGCAGCGCGAGCACCGCGTCGAGATGCGCGATGACGTTCGCGTGGCCGGTGCGCAGCTGAAGCGCCTTGATCCATACGAGGCCCATGTGCACCTCGCAGCGCTCGGCGTAGACGCCGATCACCGAGACCACGCCGCAGCGGCCGGTCAGCCGGATGGCGAGCTCCAGCGCCCGCGGGTCCCCGACCGCGTCGACGCACACGTCGACGCCACGGCCCTCGGTCGCCGCCTTGACCGCGGCGCGCGGATCGGCCTCGGTCAGGTGCACGCCCTGCGCGCCGAAGCGCTCGGCCATCGCGAGGCGATCGACGACGGTGTCGATCGCGAGCACCTGCGCGGCGCCGGCCACGCGGGCGGCCTGCACGGCCATGAGTCCGACCGGTCCCAGCCCGAGCACGGCGACCGTGTCGCCGGCGCGCACGCCGGCCGAAGCGATCGCGTGGTAGCCGGTCCCCGCCACGTCGCCGGCGAACAGCGCGACGTCATCGCTGAGGTTCGCGGGCACCCGGCGCAGCGTCAGGTTCGCGCGGGGCACGAGCGCGAGGTCGGCCTGCGTGCCCTGCAGCGCGCCGAGCGCGACGCCGTGGCCGAAAGTGCGCGACTCATCGCACTTGTGAAACAGGCCCCGCCGGCAGAACGAGCACGTGCCGCAAGCCGTCTGAAAGCAGCCCAGCACGCGGTCGCCGACAGCGACCGAGCGCACGTGGTCGCCCGCCGCGACGACCTCCCCGACGTACTCATGGCCGATCGTGAAGCCGGGCTCGATCGCCACACGCCCGTGGAAGATGTGCAGGTCCGAGCCACACACGCCGGTCGCGCGGACGCGCACGATCGCGTCGTCGGCTGCCAGCAGCTCGGGTTCGGGACGCTCCTCGACGCGCACCTCGCCGGGTGCCTGGAAGGTGACGGCCTGCACGGAGGCCTGACCCTAGCGATGGGTCGGTGCCGGGGGTCGACCGAGCAGCGCGACGGCCAGCCGGCGTCGCCCGGCGAACGCGTCAGCGCACGCCGACGGGCGGCCCGCAGGCGGCCACGTCGTCGATGAGCGCCTGGGCCCGGACGGGCGTCCAGCGCTCGGACTCGACCAGCTTCTGCGCCAGCTCGTCGACGGCGGCGAGCTCCTCGCGGGCGTCGCCGTCGAAGAACAGCGCGTCGGCGGCGGTGCGGATGGTGGCCTGCTCGGCGGGCTGCAGCTTGGCGGGGCCGAGATCGTCGAGGGTCCTGACGACCCGGCCGTAGGCCTCTGAGCGATGAGCGTTCATGGTCTGCCACAGGCTAGCGACGTGGCCGGCGCACCAGGCCCGCCAGGGGACCTCCCACGGGTGGACGGGGCGGATAACGTCGTCGCATGACCGATCTCACAGGACGGGCCGTGCTCATCACCGGCTGCTCGACCGGCATCGGCCGGGCGACGGCGCAGCGGCTCGCCGCCGCGGGCCACATCGTCTACGCCAGCGCGCGGCGCCTGGAGGCGATCTCCGGCCTCGAGGCCGTTGGCTGTCGCCTGCTCGCGCTCGACGTCACCGACGAGGACTCCATGCAGGCCGCCGTGCGTGCCGTCGAGGACGCCGAGGGGGCGGTCGGCGCGCTCGTCAACAACGCGGGCTACAGCCAGTCGGGGCCGATCGAGGAGGTGCCGATGCCGGTCGTCCGCCGCCAGTTCGAGACGAACGTGTTCGGCCTCGCGCGGATGTGCCAGCTCGTGCTGCCCGGCATGCGCCGGCAGGGCTACGGGCGGATCGTCAACGTCTCGTCGATGGGCGCGAACTTCACCTTCCCCGGCGGCGGCTACTACCACGCGACGAAGTACGCGGTCGAGGCGATCAGCGACGCGCTGCGCTTCGAGGTGCAGGGCTTTGGCATCGGCGTGACCGTCATCCAGCCCGGGCTGATCCGCACCGAGTTCGGCGCGACCGCGGTCGCCGAGCTCGACGAGGCCACCGCGCAGGAGGGGCCCTACGGCGAGTTCAACGCGAAGCTCGCCGCGGCGACCGCCGGCGTCTACGACGGGCCGATGAGCAAGCTCGGAGGCGGGCCCGAGACGGTCGCCAAGGCGATCGAGCGCGCGATCACCGCCGAGCGCGCGCCGATCCGCGACCGGGTGACCGCCTCGGCGCACCTGATGACCGCCCAGCGCAAGATGCTCACCGACCGGCTGTGGGACCGCCTGATGGCCACGCAGTTCCCGCGGCCGGGCGCGAAGGGGTGACCGGCGGCCCCCCGCGCGCATGGACGGGCCTACGCCAGCACGCCCTCGACGTGCAGCAGGTGCTCCTTCCGGGCCAGCCCGCCGGTGTAGCCCCCGAGCCCGCCGCCGCTGGCCAGGACCCGGTGGCAGGGAACGACGATCGGGATCATGTTGGCGCCCAGCGCGTTGCCGGCCGCGCGGAAGCCGCGCGGCGAGCCCGCACGTCCGGCGATCTCGCGGTAGGTGCTCGTGCGGCCGAAGGGGATGCGGGCGGTGGCCTGCAGGACGCGGCGGGCGAAGCCCTCGCGCACGAAGCGCCAGTCGACGGCCAGCTCGAAGTCGGTGCGCCGGCCGGCGAAGTACTCGTCGAGCTCGCGGCGCGCCTCGTCCAGTCGGGCGGGCGCCTCCACGATGCGCGGCGAGATCGACCGGGCGAGCCCGTCGAGCACCCCGTCGACGCCGTCGCCGGAGTCCTCGTATGCCAGGCGGACGAGGCCGCGGCGGGTGCCGGCGGCGACGAGGCGCCCGAGCGGGGAGTCGATCGTCGCGTAGGCGACGTCGGCGAGCCCCTCCTCGGCGGCGCGGGCGGCCATGCGGGCGGCCAGGGCCGCGGCGCGGCCGGCCTCGGGCTCAGGCGGGTGCAGCGACATCCAGGTCCTCCCTCAGGGTCTTGAGGCCGTCGGCGGCGGCGCGTCGCGCGGCCTCCTCGCTGCAGTCCAGAACGCCCGCGATCTCGCGGTGCGTGAGGTCGGCGGCGTAGCGCAGTGTGAGCACCGCGCGCTGGCGCGGCGGCAGCGCGCGCACGCGCTCCCAGCCCTCGCTCCCGGGCCGCTCGTCGCCGGACGCGATCGGGTCCACGGCGGCCCGGTCCTCGAGCTCGGGCACCGGGACGGGCCGGCGCGCCCGTGCGCGGTGGACGTCGATCGCCTTGCGGTGGGCGATCGTCAGCACCCAGGCGCGTGCGTCGGAGCCCGGGCGCAGGCGCGGATAGGCCCGCAGCGCGGAGATGAACGTCTCCTGGAAGGCATCGTCGGCGTCGTGTGAGCCCAGCGACGCGATCAGGTAGCGCAGGACGTCGTCGCGATGGGCGTCGAGGAAGCGCTGGAAGGGGGGCAGGCCGGCCACGGTCATGAAACGCTGTGCGCGGCCGGGACGTGAGGTCCGCTCAGCCGCAATCCGCGGCGTGATCGTGAAAGCCGGCGCCCGTCGCGGCGCCCAGGCGGCCCTCGGCGACCATCCGGCGCAGCAGCGGCGCGGCGCGGTAGCGCTCCTCACGGTAGTGCTCCTGCAGGGCGTCCAGCACCGCGAGCACGTGGTCGAGGCCGATCGCGTCGGCCCATTGCAGCGGGCCGCGGGGGTGGTTGAGCCCGAGCACCATCCCGGTGTCCACGTCGGCGGCGCAGCCCACCCCCTCGCCGACCGCGAAGGCCGACTCGTTGACGATCTGGCACACGATCCGCCCCAGGACGAGCCCGGGCGCGTCGCCCACCCACGCGGTGTGTCGTCCCAGCGAGGCGAAGAAGCGCTCGGCGCCCGCGCAGGCCGCGGGCGAGCTGCCCTCCCCGCGCGTCAGCTCCACCAGACCGCTGCCGGGCAGGGCGTGGAAGCCGGCTGCGCTGCCGCCGGAGTCGAGGTCGGCCAGCGCGCCCTGCGCGCACAGGATCGCCAGCGGCGCGCCCTGCAGCGGCGGCCCGTCGGGGTCTGCGCCGCAGTCGACGCACAGCATCGCCAGCTCGCCCTCCGCGTCGGCGGGCTCGCGCACGTCCCAGCCCGCGGCGGCCGCCGCGCCGCGCAGGTCCTCGGCGATCATCGTGTCCCCGGCGATGACCACGAGGCCGTCGTCGGCCGGGGGGGCCGTACGCGCTGGAGCGGGCGGGTCCT